>JAEUIE010000008.1 GCA_016795155.1 Planctomycetia bacterium
ACCGGTGCAAGGTTATGTGGCGGCTGACGGTCATTATGATTCCAACAAGCTGCATGCCATCTGTGATCAGCGCGGCAATCTACAGCTGGTGTCGCCACGCCCTTTCGGGAGAGGCAAAGGGTTGGGGCATCGCCAGCAGGCACCAGGTCGATTGCGATCGAAGGAGTTGCTGGAAGCACCTTTCGGAGCGTTTGGACAGGCACTCATGCGACGACGCGATGATATCGAACGCTCCTTCGGTAACCTGACCAATTGGGGAGGCGGACTAACCTGCCTCCCCGCCTGGGTACGCGGCCACCGACGCGTCCATCGTTTTGTGCAAGCCAAACTTGTCCTTACAGCACTCAAACGGCACGGACAATTAAGGACTTACGTTGCATGACGCAAAAAGCTCGCCAGTGACGGGGGAAACCTTGCGTATGCTGGTAATGTCTACAATCGCTCAGAGAAAATGTCGTGACACCACTCGTCATCACATAAGCGTTTTACTCTCACCTCCGCATGACCACCCCGTCACTGGCGTTCCGGGCTGTACGTTGCACGGAACTCTCACCATCGTCGCCCATACTTTGTACTAGCAGATCGTAGCTGTACTCAGCTTCGACCCTGCTGGCGATGGAGTGACGTGGTTGCAAGTCCACAGGATTGAGATGGAGTACCATCACAACCCTGCCACAACTTCGCGAGTCGATGATTCGGCACCAATCTGGCAAAGAGTAATTGCAACTCAGCAGGGTCGAGTGGAATGCCAGACGACCACAATTGCATGTTTCACGCATTTGGCCCGACTACAACAATGGCGTAGCTCTACTCCACATTTCTTCAAAGAAAGTGGTATCGCTCGAACCATCTTCGACTCTGACTGCTTCGTTCTTATGGAAAGCGTTTAGCGAATGACCGATTATCAGTGACTTACCGTCGGACAGTAATAAGAACCTTCGGTGTTCTTTGGAACCAGTTGGAAGAACGCGCAGTTCACCTTTACATTCTTTCAACCATGCATCAAGACCGAGCTTGGTTAATCTTGGAATCGGTCCATTTGCCTTGTCAGCAGAGCCAAGAAGTCGAATCCCCTTAGCAATGCCCCCACGACCAAACGAGAGGATCGTGCTAAGTGTGCATAGTGAACTATTCTCAAGGTATGGGTCAAATACTGAAGTTATCTCTGAATCGCCAATCATATTAGCCAGTACTTGGTAGTTGGAGGCTGGTGTTAAAGTCGACAATCTGCTAGTGACATTCGACGGATCATAAGCATCTAGAAATGACTTGATGTCGGATAAAGTCGTGTGCTCATTCACTGGATTGAGACCAGCTTGGACCAGATATGGTTTTAGCTTCACCCAAGCAGGTGCGTATGCATATGTTGCATCACTTGGATCAAATGCGGAAATATGTCGCCTTATACTTTGCAATACGGCTAGTCGACCTCCAATCGCGAGAAGTTCTTCCTCCTCGGCACCTGCTGTGATGGCAGAAAGTTGTACATAAGTGTAATAATCTGCTGGTGAGATAGAAGTCGAAACAAATCGCTTGTATGGTCGGAACGGCATCTGATTGAGAAATGGAATTTCATCCTTCATCGTCATCTCAATTCCCTTCTACGGTCCTCCAACATCAAATAACTACTATATGCTTGTTCCCTTCCCCCGTCCCGGTTTCACCTGCCTCACCTGACTACTTCGCCCCGGACGATACCCACGTTTCTCGCTCGGGTTCTTCACTTTGTGATAATACTCCCCGCTCGCCTGCTCATTCGCCCGGCGTCTTCTCTCATCCAACGCCACCTTGGGAGGTTGTGCTGGGATCAACCCATCACAGCCTCCGATTAAATCCGAACGTCCTGCTTCAATCAAGGCCGCTCGTACTTCAAAATAGTTCTCCGGTTTGAAGAACTGCATCAAGGCCCTCTGCATCTTCCGGCTCTTCATGTCTTTGGCGACGTTCACCGGTTGCTTGGTGAACGGGTCGATGCCGGTGTAGTACATGCAGGTGGCGATGTCGAACGGGGCGGGGATGAAGTCTTGCACTTGATCCGGTTTGTAGCCATTCTGCTTGAGGTAGAGGGCGAGGTTGATCATAGCCTTCAGGTCAGACCCTGGGTGGGCCGAGATGAAGTAAGGCACCAGGTACTGCTTCGGCTTGCCACCCTTGGCCGATGCGTTCTTGAAGCTCTCGGCGAACTTGTCGAAGTTGCCGATGTCAGGCTTCTTCTGCACTGCCAGCACATCGGGGTCGACGTGTTCGGGGGCCACTTTCAGGAGTCCGCCAACGTGGTGGCCGGCCAGTTCCTTCATGTAACTCTTGGAGAGCTGAGCCAGATCCATCCGCACGCCGCTCGCCACCAGCACCTTCTTGATGCCGGGGATGGTGCGTGATTCCTTCATCAGCTCGACCAGCGGGCCATGATCGGTGCCTAGCAGTTTGCAGATGCTGGGGTGAACACACGACAGTCGCTTGCACTTGGCTTCCACCTCGGGGCGGGTGCAGCGCATCTGGTACATGTTTGCGGTCGGCCCGCCGATGTCGCTGACGGTGCCTTTGAAGTCGGGGTCGCTGGCCATCTTGTTCAGTTCCTTCAGCACGCTCTCCTTCGAGCGCGACTGCACCACGCGACCCTGGTGGGCGGTGATGGAACAGAACGTGCAGCCACCAAAGCAGCCACGCATGATGGTGACCGAATCCTTGATCATCTCCTGGGCAGGAATCGGTTCCTTATAAATGGGATGCGGCCGACGGGTGTAAGGCAGATCATAGAGGGCATCCATCTGCGCTTCAGTAAGCGGGAAGGCAGGCGGGTTTACCACCACCGCTTCCCGGTCGTGGTACTGCACCAACGTGCGGGCATTAAACGGGCTGTTGTTCAGGTGAATCAGCCGGGTCGCTTCGGCAAAGTGATTCTTGTCGGTCTTCACTTCTTCGTAGCTAGGCAGCATGAGTACATCACGGTTCGTCACCGGGCTGGGCCGTTCCGGTGCAGGGCGCCCTGCCTTGCTGGCACCATCTTCTGGTGTCGGTTCATCCAGTGCAGGCAGGTCTTCGAGCTTTTCCCTGGCACCAAGGGCGAAGGCCATCCCACGCATGCCGCGAAGTTGCTGAATCGTCTCGCCGGCTTGAAGCCGCTTGGCCAACTCGACAATGGTCTTCTCGCCCATGCCATAGGCCACCATGTCGCACTTGGCATCGAGCATGATCGCCCGCTTGACCGTGTCGCTCCAGTAATCGTAATGGGCAAGCCTTCGCAGCGAGGCTTCCACCCCACCGGCGATCACTGGCACTCCAGGGTAGGCTTCACGGCACCGCTGGCTGTACGGCATCGTGGCCCGGTCGGGGCGAAGACCAATCCGACCGCCGGGCGAGTAGGCGTCGTCGTTCCGCACCTTCTTGTTGGCGGTGTAATGGTTGATCATCGAATCCATGTTGCCAGCCGACACGCCAAAGAACAGGCGAGGCTTGCCGAACTGTCGCCAGGGATCCACGCTACGCCAGTCAGGCTGACTCAGGATCGCCACCCGGAACCCCGCCGATTCCAGCGTTCGCCCCAGGATGGCCATCGCAAAACTGGGGTGATCGATGTAGGCATCGCCCGTCACGAAAACGATGTCCACGGCATCCCAGCCACGAGCATCCATCTCCGCCTTCGTCATCGGAAGATGCGGGGAAGTGAACTGCTCATGCCAGAGGGCCAGGGGGAGTTTCTTGAGGGGGATGCTCATCTCTGCTCCCCCGCTTCCCTGGTCTGGTTCCCCTCTCCCCTGGAGGGAGAGGGGTGAGGGGGGGGCAATGGCTTATGCATATCACTGGTTTCTCTCTTCTCCTGTCTGGCACCCCCTCTCCCCCGGAGGGAGAGGGGAAAATACCAGTGGAAGGATTCATAGATAATATCAGTGTAAGCCACGAAGCTTGCTTCGTATACGCTTCCAATTCAGCATTGCACCAGAAACCCTCAGATGAGACGATGCAGGTGGTATTTTCACGAACACCAGTCGTTGCACCCCCTCACCCATAACCCCTCTCTCTCCAGGGGAGAGGGGAACCAGACTTTCTCACGCCTGAACCCTGACCCTTCTCGCTCTAACCGCCATTTACCTCTCCTGGTGGTATGAGGTACAATAGCACTACCTGAAATGGGGAGTGTAGCTGTGCCGACTGTGTTTCCCGGAATGGACCCGTATCTGGAAGATGCGAAGTACTGGCCTACGTTCCACGCCCAGTTTATTTCTGCGCTGGGTGATGCGTTGCAGCCTAATTTGAGTGACAAGTACCGTTTGCGGCAGGGCACCCGGCATTACGAGATCGAGCAGGTTTTGTTCACTTCCATTCAAAAAGAGGAACACCAGGAACCCTTTCTGGAAATCAGGCAGAAATCGAGCTTCGACAAGCTCGTGACGCTCATTGAGTTGATTTCGCCCGTCAATCGCACGCATCCGGAAGGACGCAAGCGGTACGATGTACGCAGACAGGAAGCCCGCAGGGAAGGCGCTCACCTGGTCGAGTTGGAACTGGTGCTGCAAGGCAACACATGCCTGGAGGCTGATCTCAGCCATCTGACCGAACAGCAATACGTCTGCTGTGTGACACGGGCCGCGCGTCCCATCAAGCATGAACTGTATGGCACATCAATCAGAAACCGGTTGCCTCGCATCAGGCTGCCTCTGTTACCGGATGAACGAGATCTGGTGCTGGATGTACAGGCACTGGTGAATCGGGTCTATGATCGTTGTTTCGATGGCATGATTTCCTATCAACACGAACCTCATGTTCCCCTTTTGGATGATGATCGTCGCTGGCTGGACCAGTTATTACGGGATGAGAAGAAGAGGGTGTAGCTGGCAGCTATTGTACTTGCATGATACAGCAGTAGGCTAAACAGTAGACGAGAACGTTACGAGGGTCTACACCCATGCTGGTGGTGATGAAGCGGGAGGCTACCCAGGACGAGGTGGCTCAAGTAGTGAAAGCCATCAATGAGATGGGCTTGATGTCCCATCCGTTGCCTGGCGCCACACGTACCGCCATTGGCATTACGGGGAATACCGGCTCAGTCGATTCTCGAGCGTTGGAAGTGCTGCCCGGTGTCTTTGAATGCATCCGGGTTACCAAGCAATACAAGCTGACAGGCCGGGAGATGCACCCGCAGGATACCCTGGTGAAAGTGGGTTCCACCACGATTGGCCCGGGCACCTTTACCATCATTGCCGGGCCTTGTTCAGTTGAAAATGAGACAATGCTCATGCGGTCTGCGGAAATGCTGATGCAGCGAGGCATCAAGTTGATGCGTGCCGGTGCATTCAAGCCTCGTACCAGTCCATACAGTTTTCAGGGACTCGGTCAGAAGGGGCTGGATCTGCTCGTAAAAGCCAGGGAAAAAACAGGCATCGGCATTGTCACCGAACTGATGGACACCGAGCAGGCCGATGCAGTGGAAGCTGCGACGGATATGATCCAGATCGGTACTCGCAACATGCAGAACTTCAGCTTGTTGCGACGGGTATCGCAAGCCCGCAAACCGGTCCTACTCAAGCGTGGCATGTCTGCCATGCTGGAAGAATGGCTGATGGCAGCGGAATATGTGCTGGCGGGTGGCAACTTCCAGGTTGCCCTGTGTGAACGTGGGGTGAGAACCTTTGCAGATCACAGCAGGAACACGCTGGATCTGTCCATCGTCCCGCCGGTTAAAAAGCTGTCACATTTACCGATCCTGATTGACCCGAGCCATGGCACCGGCAAGGCCGAATATGTGCCTGCGATGGCGATGGCGGGGCTGGCTTCCGGGGCTGATGGCCTGCTGATTGAGGTACATCCTGATCCCTCCAAAGCATTGTCGGATGCTGCGCAAACCATTGATTTTGCTACCTTTGATAAGTTGCTGGTACAACTCAAACGCGTAGCAGAGCCACTAGGCCGAATCATCGTCTAGTCATGATTCTCAGCCATGCACCTAATGAATTCGGTATGAGTAAACGCCTGATTGTGGAACTTGGCCTTGTTGTCAGTCGAATAATGCAGTAGCACAACGGTTAGAGATTCATACAGCGGCTTTTTGCCACACTGTTTTTGCATCATTTGAAGGCATTCTTGCGAAAGGACGTTACATGTCATCGCGTCGATTTGTGCAAGCGTTACTAGCCTTGATACTCATTTCTGCTGGTTCCGTTTGCGCCTGGGCTGAAGGCAAGACTTACGCAGTCATCATTGGTGTGGGACACTATCAGGATAATCAGATACAGTCGCGTACGTGGCTGGATCAGGACGCTGCTTCGCTCTACAGTCAGTTGACGAGTGGTGCCAATGCGAAAATCTTCAGCAAGGACAATACCCGTCTGCTGGTGAGCGATGTGAAAAAGGCTGGTGATGTACCGGCACAGGTCGCCAACCGGGAAAACGTGCTCAATGCTTTCAAATGGGTAACCAGTTCCGCCAAGGAAGATGACCGCGTACTGATTTACTGGGCCGGTTCCGGTGCACCGTTAGACAAGGCAACCTGCTATTTTACTTCTGATTCGACCGTGGCACAACGTAACAAGAACGCTATTTCCGCCGCCGAAATCGAAGCGATGGTGGATCAGTTCAAAACAGGTAAGGTTGCCATCTTCCTGAATGTGAATTTCAAAGGATATGCTGCAGGTCCGGAAAAGGTTCAGGAAGATGGTTTGGACAACCGTTTCCTGGAATTCAGTGGTGGCAAAAAAGCGGGAGCTGCCAGGCCTGATGATGACGACGAAATGGAGAACGCGCTCAAGGGTCGAGTAGTTCTTTCCTGCACGAGCGGCCTGGTTGCAGCTCCACAGATTCAGGGTAAGGATGTTTTCTACACCATTCTGTCTGAAGCTTTTTCAGGCAAGGCTGACAAGGAAGGCGATGACACCGATGGCCAGATCACCATTGATGAAGTCACCAAGTACTTCCAGGATGAGTACCTCAAGCGAATCAACGTCACCGAGACCATTGGCCTGTTTCCGGTTGCTCTGGGTAAATCACTGCATTTCACCATTGCGCTCAATGCACCTGGTCTGGAAAAGGCTATCGAACGGAGCAGGGAGTTTGCTGAGAAGGCAAAGCAGGACAATCTGGAAGAAGCCATTGTCAAGGATGGCAAATCGTTTATTGAACATATGCCCAAGCAGGATTCAGAACGGAAACTGCGGAAGACATTCCTGGGCTTTACCGAAGGCAAAGTTTCCAGCAGCGATCTGGTGAAAGCCTACAGCGACATGCAGGCTGAACTGAAGATCAGCCAGGAATCTGCAGAAAAATTTGCAGATAGCGTTCTGCGTGTGATGCGCTATGCACGCGATGCCTATGTCAAGCCAGTCAAGCTGAACGAACTGGCCGTCAATGCCGTAAAAGGGCTCTATCGCTGGGCTGACGAGAAAATCCCCGATGAGATGAAGCATAAACTGGAGAAGTTTGATTCCACCAGTGAATCAGACATCAAAAACCTGCTGGTGGAAGCCCGTATGGCCTTGGGTAACAAAGATGCGATCAAGAACGAGAAAGGGCTGGATCGTACCCTGAAATACATGCTGACGATGCTTGATCGCCACACGGTCTGGTTCAATCAGGATGAACTGGAAGAGATCAACCGTGGCATGAAAGAGTTCATCGGCGTGGGTATACAGATTCGTAAAGAGTTCCAGCGTGATGTGGTGAAAGTTGCCACCCCGATTCTGAACAGCCCGGCATACCGTGCCCAGATCAAGGCGGGTGACCTGATCCTCAAGATCATTAATGAATTTGATCCGGAAGGTAATCCGTTGCCTCAGCCCGTTACGACCGAGACCAAAGGGCTGACGACTCAGGATGTCGTCAAGAAGATTCTGGGGCAACGAGGCACCAAGGTTACTCTGGTGATTGAACGGGAAGAAGCAGATGGCCCCAAGGTTTTCAATGTGGATCTGGTTCGCAACCGCATTGAAGGTGAAACAGTCTTCGGCGTGCATCGCCTGGCTGATGATACCTGGGACTACTACCTGGATAAGGATCGCAAGATTGTTTACGTGCGGCTCAGTCAGTTTGCAGGTAAGACAGCACGCGACTTGAAAAATGTACTGCAGACCTACCAGAAGAAAGGCATGAATGGCCTGATTCTTGATCTGCGGTTCAACCCGGGTGGCTTGCTCGATGCCGCCAAGGAAATCTGCGACATGTTCGTGGACGATGGCGTGATTGTTTCAGTCAAGCCGAGAAACACGAGCTACTCCAATGAGATCAAGACCTCGACACGCGGGTTCAAGATTCTCGATGTGCCTCTGGTGGTACTGGTCAATGGCGGCTCAGCCAGCGCCAGTGAAATTGTCTCAGCCTGCATTCAGGACCATGAACGTGGCATCGTCATGGGAGAACGCAGCTTTGGCAAGGGAAGCGTGCAGCAGATCAGGCCCATGGACCTCAATGGCCATGCCGGCGCCATCAAGATGACTATGGCAGCCTTCTATGGTCCATCAGGCAAGAACCTCAATCGTTTCCCCAATTCCAAGGATGAAGATGACTGGGGCGTCAAGCCACCAAAGGAATATACCATCAAGTTAAGCCCCACGGAACGGGCTGAGTTGGATGAATCTCTCACCAAGAATGAATTGATCCCTCGCCGGGACGCTCCCCGGATGGAAACGAAGAAGACCTTTATCGACCGTCAGTTGGATGCGGCGGTAGAACTGCTGAAGAAGCAGACTGCACACACCGGG
Organism: Planctomycetia bacterium; assembly: GCA_016795155.1. Classification (NCBI taxonomy): domain Bacteria; kingdom Pseudomonadati; phylum Planctomycetota; class Planctomycetia; species Planctomycetia bacterium. The sequence goes on from JAEUIE010000008.1 coordinate 8,688, forward strand.
CAGCGCTAGAGCGGAAAAAGTTAAAAAATCAAGCCCATGGCACAACGAGTCATGGGCTTTTCTCATGAAAAGAGGATGAAGCTATCAAATTCATCTCTCATTTTGCGAATATATCACGTATGCTAATGAGATACCCATTACTCTCTCATCACAAGGAACGGCCTTATGCGGTTGTTGAGATCGTTCATGCTGCTGGCAGGGTTGGCATTGCCAACCGCAGCCCTGATACCTGCCCTGGTGACAGCAACGGATGCAGTCGAAGACAAGAAAGATGATTTACCTGCCCCCCTGGGTACACGAATTACCGATATCACTTTAACCGACGCAGTGACTGGCAAGCCCTGGTCACTGGCGGAACATGGTCGCGATGCCAAGGCAGTCGTGGTGCTGTTCATGGGCACCGAATGTCCGGTCAACAATGCCTATGCACCCAAGCTGGCAACTTTGCATGATAAGTACAAAAGCAAGGGTGTGGTTTTTGTCGGCATCAACAGCAATGAGCAGGATGATGTCTCAGCAGTCAAAACGCATGCTGAAACCTATAAGCTGCCTTTCCCGGTGTTGAAGGACGAGCAATTCAAGCTCGCTGAGAAATTCACCGTTCAGCGTATCCCTGAAGCCTTTGTCCTGGATGGCCAGCGTTTTGTGCGTTACCGAGGCAAGATTGACGATCAGTACACTCCCATTGCCAAACGTGAGAAGGCAACCAGCCGCGAACTGCTCGATGCACTCGATGCGGTGCTGGAAGGTAAGGAAGTCAAGAATGCAGCCACCACCCCGGCAGGCTGTCTGCTCGGTCGCAGCAAGACTCCGCTCACTGTTGCGCCCGGCGAAGCAATCACTTACACCAAGCATATTGCTCCACTGATTCAGACACATTGCCAATCGTGCCATCGCCCTGGGGAAGTAGGCCCCTTCAAGCTGATGAAGTACAAGGATGCTGCAGCCTGGGCCGATAACATCAAGGAAGTGGTAACCGATGGCCGCATGCCTCCCTGGCATGCTGATCCTAACGTGGGTCATTTCTCCAATAGTCGCCGACTTTCCGATCAGGAAAAGAAGACACTCATCACCTGGATTGATCAGGGTTGTATTCAAGGTGATCCGAAGGATGAACCTGCCCCTAAATCATACACCGAAGGCTGGATGATGGGTAAGCCCGATGTGGTGCTTGCCATGCCGGAACCTGTCAAGATTCCCGCATCTGCTGGACCCTTGGGTATGCCCTATCAATACATCCAGGTAGGCGATGTCTTTAAGGAAGACACCTGGGTACAGGCAGCAGAAGCACGGCCAGGCAACCGTGAACTGGTGCACCACATCATTGCCTATATCATGCCACCCGCTGATTATCACGACCCTGAAGAGATTTCACCAGAAAAACTGGCTGAGATGCGTAAGCAGTTTGCTCAGCAGGGTGGTCAGCAACAGCAGCGAGGCAACAGCAAACGCGGTGGTCCTCCCGGCGGTTGGACGAATCTGGCTCGAGCATTTCTGCCCAACAACAATGCTCGCATGCAGCAGCGACGCCCCACGCTGGATGGCATCGGGCAAGGCATGCTGGTCGCCTATGCTCCCGGCGATCAGCCCACGGTTCTGCAGCCTGGCCAGGCCAAGCTGATTCCCAAGGGCAGCACGATTGTGTTGCAGATGCACTACACGCCTAATGGCAAAGCTGGAACCGATCGTTCCTCCATTGGCCTGATCTTTGCCAAGGAACCACCGAAACATGTGGTGCGTACTCGTGCGGTAGCCAATCCCCGTTTTGAAATCCCACCCGGTGCAGCCAACTATGAAGTGAAGGCTACAAGAGCTTTTGAGAAGGATGCAGTCATTATTTCCTTCCTGCCTCACATGCACTATCGAGGCAAATCGTTCAAATACGAACTGGTTTACCCCGATGGCAAGCGCGAAACAGTGCTCGATGTCCCCAAGTATGATTTCAACTGGCAGACTACGTATGAACTCAGCAAACCTTTGCGGGTTCCTGCCGGTGTGAAACTGGAATGCACTGCGTTCTATGATAACTCGAAAGACAATCCATTTAACCCCAATCCCCGAAGCACTGTCTACTGGGGCGAGCAAACCTGGGAAGAAATGATGATTGGGTTCCTGGATTACTATTTCGTGCAGTGATTAATTGTAGTCCTCACGCTCCGTCGTGAGGACGCGGTGACAAAATGCCGTCACGATAGTCATGAACCATGCAAAGCCCATTAGTTGCTTTGCAAAAAAAAGGACGCTCAAGATTGCACATCCCGTCATCTCACGGAGTGAGATGACTACAATCCAAAAAGAAACGCCAGCGACTGCTGGCGTTTTTTTATGTCAAGCCTTTTTCAGCCAGCCAGCGTTCGGCATCGAGTGCAGCCATGCAGCCGGTGCCGGCAGCGGTGACAGCCTGACGGTAGTAATTATCTGCCACATCGCCAGAAGCAAAGACTCCTTCGATGCTGGTCCACGCCCGTTGCGGCTTCGTCCAGACAATGTAGCCACTCTCGTTCAGTTGCAGCTGCCCGCCGAGAAAATCTGTGTTAGGCGTATGGCCGATGGCGACAAACATGCCCTTGGCGGAAATGGTTTCATCTTTTCCACCAGTGGTACTGGCCAGCTTGACTCCCGTGACACCATCGTCTTCGTTGCCCAGCACTTCTTCGACGGCCGAGTTCCATTTGACTTCAATCTTGGGGTTGGCAAACAACCGATCCTGCATGATTTTGCTGGCTCGTAACTTGTCGCGACGGTGCACGAGGTAGACTTTGCTGCCAAACTTGGCCAGGTGATGTGCTTCTTCACAGGCGGTGTCGCCGCCACCCACCACAACAATCGGTTGATGACGGAAGCGGGGCAAAGCACCATCGCAGGTGGCGCAGGCGGAAACGCCCAGGTTCATAAACCTCTGTTCGCTGGGCAAGCCCAGATAATTGGCCCGGGCACCGGTCGCAACTATCACCGTGAGTGCTTCAACTGTTTTTCCTTCCAGGGTATGCAGTTTGAAGGGATGCTGGTTGAAATCCACTTTGATAATGTCATCGGTAACGATACGGGTTTCGAAGTTAACCGCCTGCTGTCGCATGAATTCCATGAGTTCCGGGCCAACCGCGGAACGCTTGCCATGCGATGCCTTTCCACTGAATAGATGTTCGACGTTGGCAAATCGATCGGGTGGCAGGGCACTTTTGGCATAGGCAAGGAGCGTTGCAGGGTCGGCATGAGGCCAGCTGGGGAAGTTTTCCACTTCGGTAGTCAGGTTCAGTTGACCTAGCGGCAAGGTTGACTGCAGCCTGTTCTTTTCGGTGATAGCCCCTTCGAAAACGAGTGGTTGCAGACTAGCACGGGCAGCATAGATGGCAGCAGTCCAGGCGGCAGGGCCAGAACCAATGATCACTACTTTCTCAGGCATGGTCAGTTCTCTCGAGAGGTAACTAGCATCTTCCTGATTCAGGTCGATTCAGGCAATGGGTGAACCTGGAAGGAAACAGGCCTGTCAGTTCAAGAAACTCGCATGAATCACCCGTTTTCTGCTTTGACATTGTCTGTCTATGCCGTAACATCACAGTGACGTAAACCGTAACCATGATGCCTGTTCCGCTAAGCTTCCAGTATTGTTACGGAAGTTTTTCCAGGCATCCCCATTAAGACACGAGTACGCAGGCATGACGACTCCTGATGCGCCCAACCACGAACCCGAGGCAGCGCACACACCTCTCTCTGCTGAATCGAATTCCCCTCCTGTTACAGAGCCTGCGCCAACAGCCGAAACGGTGTCGGCTGTGAGTGAGCCTGTTCCGGCGGTTGAAACGGCAACAGATGATTCTACTGCATCTACAGTTGTCAAAGTTCCAGAAGTTGTGGTGCATTACGATCTTGGGCGCATTGCTCAGGATCTGCAGATTCGCAAGGTGCAGGTGGAAGCCGTCGTCCACATGCTTGACGAAGGAAACACCATTCCCTTCATCACGCGATACCGCAAGGAACGGACCGGCGGTCTGAATGAAGATGTTCTGCGTATGATCCAGAAGCGCATTCAACAGCAGAGGTCGCTGGCAGAACGTAAGCAGACCATTCTCCGCAATATCACCACGCAAGGTAAACTGACCGACGAACTGCGCGACGCCATTCTGCACTGCGAACATCCCAAGCGGCTTGAAGATTTATATCTGCCCTTCAAGCCCAAGAAAAAATCGCTGGCTGCTGCTGCTCGGGAAAAAGGACTGGGCGAACTGGCTGCATCCATCTGGAATCGCGATCCCGTGGTAAATAACCTCGCGGAACTCTTGCCTACACTGGTGAATCCCGAAAAAGGCGTGAACACTGCGGATGATATCCTCATAGGTGTTGGACATATCCTGGCAGAGCAGATTGCAGAACTGCCTGAAGTGCGCGATCTGGGCCGACGTTTCCTGTGGGACACCGCGCGACTCGTTTCCACCAAGAACGATAACGTTGCAGAAGGCCAGGGGCAGGAATACAAGGATTACTTTGAGTTTAGTGATAGCGTTCGCCATCTGCCCCCGCACCGCGTGCTGGCACTCAACCGGGGTGAACGGGAGAATGTGCTCAAAGTCAAGTTTGATGCTGATCTGCCCAGGCTGCTTGGGTATGTACTGGAACGATTACCTTTGCATGAGCACCCTCATGCCGGTTTGATTCAAGGTTTTGCTGAGGATGCTGTCAATCGCCTGCTGGCTCCCAGCATTGAACGGGAAATCCGCCGCGATCTGACGGAGCGTGCCGAGGATCATGCCATCGTGGTCTTTGCCCGCAATCTACGTCGTTTATTGTTGCAGCCACCGGTGCATGGCAAACGGGTGCTGGCCATCGACCCTGCTTACCGAACCGGTTGTAAGCTGGCAGTTCTTGATGAGCAAGGCAATCTGCTGGACACTTCCACCATGTATCCTTTTGGTGGATCAAGCCAGCCTAAATGGGAAAAGAAGAAAAAGAACAAGGAAGCCAAGGCAGAAAAAGAGGCCAAGCCTGAGGCAGTTGCTGCACCGGCAGCAGCTTCCACGACAGAGTCGCCGGCCTCCGAAACACCAGTAGCAGTAAGCGATTCACCTTCATCGACTGAAACACCTGATGCTGCTCAGGGTTCTGAGGCTGCTCCCGTTGCTGATGCTGCAGTTGCAGAAGTAACACCTGCTGCACCGGCAGAGACGCCAGCCGCTGAACCAACACCAGAACAGACCGCCAGTCGCAAGGCAGAAGCCAAGGCCAAACTCGTTGAACTGGTCAAGCAGCATCAGTGCCAGGTGATTGCGATAGGCAACGGTACCGCCAGCCGGGAGACTGAGGAACTGGTGGCAGCTGCCATATCGGAATCATTGCCCGGCATGTCCTACATCATTGTCAACGAAGCCGGTGCCAGCCATTATTCAACCAGCCCTATTGCTCGCGAAGAATTTCCCAACCATGATGCCACCGCACGAGGTACAGTTTCCATCGGGCGGCGTTTGCAGGATCCGTTGAGTGAACTCGTCAAAATTGATCCGCAAAACCTGGGAGTTGGTCTGTATCAACATGACATTGCAGAAAAGCGGCTGAAGGAATCGCTGGAAGGCGTAGTCGAATCATGCGTCAATTTTGTGGGTGTGAACCTTAACACGGCCAGCGCTCCGTTGTTGCGCTATGTCGCCGGGCTGAATCAACTGCGAGCACATGCCATCGTTGAATATCGAAAGGAAAAAGGGCCATTCAAATCACGTGAAGATCTGCGGCAGGTACCTGGCATCGGGGAAGTCACTTATACTCAAGCGACTGGTTTTCTCCGCATTCCTGAATCTGCGAACCCGCTCGATAATTCCGCCGTACATCCTGAAAGTTATGAAGCAGTTACCAAACTGCTGGGTAAGCTGGAACTGACTCCAGCGGTACTCAGTGATGGCGCTGCCCTGTTGGATTTGAAATCGAAACTGCAAGCACTGCCTGCAGAACCTACGGCGGCCGAACTGGGTATAGGTTTGCCGACGTATCATGACTTGATCGAAGCGATCGTGAAGCCAGGCCGCGATCCGCGTGAAGAACTGCCCGCTCCCATTTTCAAGCAGGGCATTCTCCAACTGGAGGATTTGAAACCGGGAACCGAACTGAAAGGCACGGTTCAGAATGTCGTCGATTTTGGAGCATTCGTAGATGTAGGCCTCAAAGATTCTGGCCTGGTGCACATCAGCCAGCTTGCCAACAAGTTTATCAAGAGTCCGTACGATATTGTCTCAGTGGGTGATGTTGTCACCGTCTGGGTGATGTCAGTCGATATGGATCGAAAGCGTGTTTCTCTGACCATGATCGCTCCGGGTACGGAAAGAAAGCACCCGGAACCACGACGCGGTGCTGGACCAGTTCCGGCACAGGAAGGCCAGGGGTTCCGACGTGATCACCGTGGCCCACCAGGACCTCGAAGACATCCCGGTCCCAGGCAGGAATCAGGTGAAGGTGGACAACGCACCGAAGGTGGCGAACGCCGATTCGATCAACGTAACCAGAATAGGCCTCCAGGACGCTTTAGTGGCGGCCCCGGTGGTGCTTCAGGCAGATTTGGTGGCAACCGGCGAATGCCTCCGCGACCTGCTGGCCATCAACAGGGCGGGGATGCTCCATCGACACAGCCACCTCATCACAAGCCTGCACCTAAGCGTAAAGACAAGCCCAAACCCAAACTGACCGAAGCTGCATTGACCGGCAAGGCGCCGCTTCGCACCTTTGGTGAACTCAAGGCACTCTTTGAGACCAAAAAGCCTCAGGATGAGCCAGCACCACAGCCCGCTGCCCAGCCTGCTGTAGAAACCAGCCAGGTAGACGCTTCCACTGTCACACAGGATGCCGAAAACAAGTCTGAATAAGCAACATCATTGCAAGATTCGTGTATCTTGTAATCAGCAAGAAGTATCGACTATTTCATTTACTTTGCCTGTTTTGACAGGATATAATAAATTTCGTTCTAGTTGCCGCCTATGCGAGAAATGCAAGATATACTGGAGTGACTCATTCGCTTAACCGCAGGACATGGAAATGCCCAGTTCCCCGAATATCGTCATTGATCCTCCCAAGACAGACAAGTGGGAGTCAGAAGATGAGTTTGAAGCCCGCCTGCAGCGCATTCAGTCGAAAGTGCCAACCGGCGAGGAAAAGTCCGAATCGGGTGAGCCTTCGTCAGAAGAAGTTTCCACGCTGAAATCAGAGATCAGAAAACTCAAGCAACTGGTCGACGAGGCTCGTCGTCGCGTGACGCAACTGGAAGAAGAGGCACTCAAGAAGCAGAAGCGCGACCAGGAATTGGAGCAGATGCTGGAGGAGAAATCCGACCAGGTGCGAGAACTGGAAAAGCAGGTGGAAGAGTTCAAATCGAAGCAGTCATCCGGCGTAACCGAAGAAGAACTGGTAGCACTGCATGCTGAACTGGAAAACGAACGCAAAATGCTGGAAGAAGATCGCACGGCCATGGAAGAGCAGTTCCGTCAACTGGAACTGGGTATGGCCCGTGAACGAGCTGAAATCGCCCGCGAACGCAATGAGATGACACGCTCCAAGAATGAGATGAAGCACAAGCTGGAACTGCTCGAGAAAGCAGCTCAGATCGAAGCATCGCCCTTGCGTCGCTTGCGCGATGAACTGATTGATCAAACGACGGGTCAGAATGCAGTGATGAAGCCTGGTTCGCCGAATCTGCCCGTGATGCCCAATCTCCCTGCACTGAATCGCAAGGCGCCCGAAGGTGAAAATCAATCGAAGCGAAGTGGTCTGATCAGCCGGTTTATGGGCAAGAAGGACTGATAGCTCATACTTTGCACAATTCCCTCTCCCTCCTGAGCAACATTACACAAGTCTGCATCCAGGTAAGGGTAGAAGTAACCTGGTCAAGAGAAACAGTTTGCGATTATTGCAGGACTTTCTCATTACAAAGGAGACCTGCGATGGATCTCACAGTGTGGGCCTTTGTGTTCTCGTTAGTGATGGGAATAGACCATCCCAATTCTTCGGCGACTTGGCTCGGTTACAGCAACCGGGTGATCTTGCTGGTCGAACTCTGGGCCCATGCCCATGACAAGTCCATTCTGTGGGTAACGGATCGCTAGAATTAGCGCTAGCCTGACTTGACACCAGTAGCATTAGTATTTGGCAGCGTGATTACTTGCTTCAAGTTAATCTTGGAAACGGGGGAGGGTATGAGATTCCCTCACTCCTGAAATCCAACTCATCTTCGCGCTGCAGTCAACATCTGGTATGACAATTGTATGCTATTGCCGCTGCAAAATGAAAAGGTCATCCAGATGAAATTCACTCTGAATGTATTGCCTGAAGCTGCCGAGTTATTACCTCGCGTGCTGCAATTGAAGCTGGCCCGGCGGGCAGCGCGGAAAGTCCAGCGCATGGGCTCGACGTCAGCAACTATTATTTTCCCTGGGCCGGATGATCTGCGTGTCGTCGTCAATTGCCTCAAAGGTACTATTTTCATCACTCGCACGCCGGAAGCACTGCGAACCATGCCTTCCAGAACGTTGAAGAAATCTGCCTGAGCCTGATTGATGCAGGTTCGCTAGGCAAGAAATCTATTTGTTGCTAAAGTGCTCGCGCTCATCATCCGGTGCGTGATGGAATCTGTTTCCCATTCATGCATGAGGCTTGTCGGGGAGCAGCACATGTCCATTCAGGAACTGCACTCACTTCTGTTGATATTCCTGATTGCAGTACTTTCGCCAATGATCAGCGAAATATTGCCTGTGATTCGTCTGCCCATCGTGGTGCTCGAAATTACCCTGGGGTTGATCATCGGGCCACAGGTGTTGGGGTGGGCGGAACCCGGCCCCACCATTGCAATACTTTCCAATTTCGGCCTGGCGTTTCTGTTCTTCGTAGCTGGCTTCGAGATTAATTTCCAAGCCATTCGAGGCAGGCCACTGATGCTGGCAGCAGTTGGCTGGATGATGTCATTTGGTATTTGCCTGCTGGTGGGCTATTCGCTGCAATGGTCGGCGATGGTGGGCTCCGGGCTGATTGTTGGTGCAGCACTCACTACCACGGCACTGGGCACCATCATGCCAATTCTGCGTGATGCGCGAGAGTTGCCAACGCGGTTTGGGGCTTACACGGTTGCCTCTGGAGCGATGGGTGAATTTGGCCCGATCATTTTAATAGCCCTGGTGCTCTCAGGTGGCGAAGGAGAACATGGCGGCTCCATCTGGCTGATGCTGGTATTTGTTGTCATCATCCTGGTGGCTGTATATGTTGCCATCAACTATCGGCCACCTCGGCTGATCGTATTGATGCAGGAGAAGATGCACACGAGTGCTCAGTTGCCCATGCGAATTGCCATTCTGGTGCTGGGTAGCCTGGTGATGCTGGCTCGCGATATGGGGCTGGATTCCATTCTGGGTGCGCTGGCAGCCGGGATCGTGGTTTCCTTAGCCTCGCCTGGCGAATATGGCAAAGAGCTGATGCACAAGATTGAAGGCATGGCATTCGGATTCTTTGTGCCGATCTTCTTTGTGACAACGGGGCTGCGTTATGATCTGCATGCGCTGCTGAATTCGAACAAGGCGCTCATGAACAAGGCGCTCATGCAGCTGCCTTTGTTTGTAATCCTGTTTCTGTTGGTTCGCGGGCTGCCAGCCTTCATCATCCGGAAAGACCTCGATCTCACTTCACGTTTTGCTCTCGCGCTATTTTCTGCAACCCAGTTACCCCTGGTGGTGGCAATTGCTGAGATCGGCGTGAAGTCGGGCAATCTACCGAACGATACCGCAGCCAGCCTGGTGGGTGCAGGGATGATGTCGGTGTTGCTCTTCCCGATGATTGCGTTGGCGCTTCGCCGCCGACAGTTGCAAAGACAGAAAACTACATAGAAACGCAACCAGAATGATATTCCTTCTCCATCTCGAAGCAAATGGACCGGGACAATCCTTTCTATAGCGGCTTTGACCTTGACAAAATCACCAATCACGTTATCACCCCTCGTCGAAGTGGGATGATGTTGTCTTCGTCTACGGAGTCTGCATCGTGCATGCCATCGGGGGATGGCGCCTGGAAGCTGGTTACGCCAGCTCCGCTTCCTGAGGGGGGAGTCACTGTGAAAGTTGCCTGTTCCACACTCTGTTTTGGCCGTCTGCCACTGGATCGCGCTCTCAAAACCATGGAAGAACTCGAGTTCAGCAAAGTCGATGCGACCATATCGCCCACCGGTCCGCACCTGACTCCTGCCGAGGTCGCCGCTGACCCGGCCCGCTGCGCCCGTCTGCTTCGCTATACTTCCTCTGTCGCGCCGGCTGCTCTTAATCTTGAATTTGAACCTAATCTCGACCACGCCACTTTTGTTCAGCAATTCGAAGCTATCTGTAAAATGGCTCGCAACCTGGGCGTTGCAACCCTGACGCTTCCTGCTGCACCCAGCAACAGCGACATGGAGGCCGAAGTAAATCGGTTAAAAGAACTGGTAAGGCTTGCTGAACCTTATGGCTTGGTAGTCACCGTAGAAACACGCATCGGCACCATGACCGAATTGCCGGCCAATGCTGTCAAACTGTGTGAAAAGGTACCTGGTCTGGGACTTACGCTTGATCCCAGCCACTACATCTGCGGCCCCAACCAGAACAAGAGCTACGATGCAGTCTATCCGTTTGTGAAGCACGTGCATCTTCGCGACACCGGCTTAAGCCCCGACAAGATGCAAGTGCGCGTCGGCCAGGGTGAAATCGAATACAGCCGGATTATTACCCAACTCGAAAAGCACAAGTACAACCGTGTGCTGACCGTGGAAATTGTCGACAAGCCAGAGAACCCTTTCCCCATGGAAACCGAAGTTAGAAAACTAAAGTTCCTGCTGGAAAGCCTGGCCGCTTAGTAAACGCGGCTTCCTCTTGCGAAGAAACTCACATTTTCAAAGACGCGGCAAGATGCCGCGTCTACCGTGAACCGGCCTTGCCTGTTACGCGTCATCACTGTAACGTAGCAGTAACCACTACCCCGTGGTGTAACTGGTAACACTAGAGTTTTTGGTACTCTCATTTCTGGTTCGAATCCAGACGGGGTAAATTGCAAGCAGCCCTTTGATGCATTCAAAGAGCTGTTTGTGTTTCGTGTCGGCTTCATTCCCCACTAAGTGAGACGATGCATCGACTGCAACTCACCCAGGAGCGGCAGCAGATCGCCACGTACCTGGCTGGGTAGTTTCATGGCCGAAGTCGCCGGTCGACGAGCCTTGGCAAAGAGGGTGTCAGATATCACGCTGGCTTGCTGTTGTGTGAGGCCACTCTTGATATTGCGAGCAATGAATTCGGAGTAACGCATGGTCGTCTTCTCCGCGAACATGCCCAACACGCCGGAGCGTATGTTCAGCAAGCTGTTGCTCAACGCTGCGTCGACTCCGCTGCTGGCTGGTCGTGGCCGGGGCTTGGCAACCGGATCCAGCGTCGACGCCGAGGTGAGGATCATGTCCGGTGCTGGTGGATCGGCGATGTCCTGCGGGTTGGTATTCCCGGGTGCAAGCGCGAAGGTCGCCGCGGCGGATTGGCTGCCGGACGTACGGCTCGCGGCGGCGGCATACTGGTAGACCTTGTCCGTGCCGTTATCGACGATCCAGAGGTCGCTCACGCTCGCCGGGTTGATCGTCAGGCCGGTCGGGCTGGCGTTGGCCGCGTCGATCGTCCAACTCCCCAGCAGCGTCCCCGACACGTTGTACTTGAACACCTTATCCGTCGTGGAGTCATCGACGACCCAGAACGACGTGCCGTCGGTGACGAGGCCTTTGGGGTTCTTGTTGCCGCTGCTGAGGCTGAAGCTGCTGGCGGCGTTCTGGCTGCCGGAAAGCCGGCTGGCAGCGCCGATGTACTTGAAGACCTTGTCCTGCTTGGCATCCACGAGCCAGACATCAGTGCCGTTGGTGGCAATGCCTTCCACCTGGGCTTGTGCGTTCAAACCGCCGGCCGACCACGAGCCAAGCAGGCTGCCGCTAGGGTTGTAAACGTAGACGGTCTTGTTAGCATCAACAACCCAGACCTTGTCACCGGCGATGGTGCTGGCGGTCCCACGCGGGGCCGTGTTGCCGCCGGCCAATGTCGAGCTTCCCAGGCCGTTGCCAGGGGCGCCGTACCGGAAAGTCTGGTTCGTCGCCGCATCGTCCACCACGAAGAACTTGGTTGCATCATCGTCAGTGATACTGCCAACTCCCTGCCCGTCAGCGATGGTCGCTCCTACGGAATTTGAGAGGTTGACGACGAAGGTCTCGTTCGGCTCGGCGAGTCGGTTGCCGTTAACCAGCACGGTGAAGGGTCAAAGTTAAAATCAGGGACTTGAAAAAGTTCTGGATCAACATGGAAATTTCCTTGGTAAGTGTGATCGATACGAAGTCGTGGATATGTCATGGGCGAGATCGTAGACCACTCGAAGTACAAGAGGTCTACGATCGGTTATTTTTCATGGCTGGCCATTGATTAGACCAGATTTCCATACACATCTTCGTCACTGGTAGCGGCGTCATTGGCGAAGATTAGCGTCAATAAGTCGGCGGACGCGAGTCCACCTGGCGCTAGGTAGAGGCCACCACCCTGGCCTAGTCCGTCACTTCCGCCACCTAGTGCCACGCCGCCCTCGGCGCGGTTAAGTACGACGAGACTGTGCTCGAGCGAGAGGCTTGGCGTGCCGACTGGGGAAATTCCACCGTTGAAGATGCCACCGCCCTGGCCGTTGCCGCCGTTTCCACCGTTACCCACTCCGCCGACAGCCCGGTTCAGCGCAATCAAGGAACTGGACACGGTCAAAATTCCGCCGTTCAGGTTGGCGATGCCACCACCTTGCCCGATCCCACCAATGATGCCTGCTCCGCCGATAGCCTCGTTACCGAGAAACGTGCTGGCGGTGACCGTGGCGATCGCTTGTACCGTCACGGGGCTGGGAAGTCCTCCGAAGATATAATTCGCGATTGCACCACCCCTGCCTGTTTGAGCATTGCCGCCGATGCCGCTTGCTCCGCCCACGGCCCTGTTGCCAAGGAACGTGCTACGATTGATCGTGAGAATCGAATTGCCAAAGCGAGCCACATTTCCCACGGCACCTCCCGCGCCAGCACCGAAGCCGCCTGGGATACCGTTGTCGATTCCACCCACAGCTTGATTATTCTGGAACAGGCTATCCGTGATGTTCACGGTCCCGGTACCATTTGAAATGGCACCGCCGATGCCGGCGCGACTGGCACCTGCACCAGCGTTACCTCCAACGGCCTGATTGTCGATGAAGACGCTATGGCTTACCGTTGCAGTCGCCGGCAGATTCGCTGTCCCGTTTGACATGATGGCTCCGCCGAGCGCGCTGGTGCCCGTATTGATGGCGTTGCCATTGCCGCCAATCGATTGGTTATGCACGAATCGACTGTCGCGAACGGTCAGGTTCCCTGTATTAAAGATGCCTCCGCCGAAGGCGTCCACGACGGGACCAACGCCTGGAACACCTGTGACCTGGTTGTCAGATAAGGTGACCCGGGATAGCGTCAGGGTGCCGGCGTTGAAGATTCCGCCACCTTGCGCAACGGCCCCACCGTGGGAAATGGTAAGGTCTTCAATGCTTACCACCGCGTTGCTACTGACCTGAAAGACACGGCTGGCATTGTTGCCGCTAACAGCCAGTCGACCAGCACCAGGGCCGTCGATCTGCAGATCATCTGTGATGCTCAGCTGTCCGCTTGTCAAGATGATATTTCCGTTGCGTGCCGCAGCGTCGAATCGGACCAGGTCGGCGCCGGGGTGAATGTTGGCGTCCGCAATGGCGGCTCGTAGCGAGCCTGGGCCACTGTCCGCCAGGTTAAGGACTCTGAAGGTACTGGGGACCGTCCGATCCTCCAACGGTTCGACGCCCAATCGGGCGTGCTCAGCCGGTTTCGCGGAGCGAGTGCCATCCGGCACGTAGTGGGGCCGAGTGGATCGCAGCCAGGAAAATAGTTGCATAACAAAGACTCCTTGGGGAGACAGGTCTGCGATTAAGAAGAGGCATCGTACCCGGCGCGCAGACCGAGCGCCGTGGCAGTGCCGGGTCGATGATGGGCTTGCTTGCTGCAAAACCTTACCGACACAACTGCCTTCAGATCAGCCTTGGAGACCGAAGACTTCCATCTTGTCTGCGACTCCGTGGACTATTTGTCCTTTGGTTTCACACCCAACAACTCTTCTGCTTCCGCCCGGAAGAGGCGGAGAATATAGGGCCAACCTTTCTCAAGCTTTATCGCCTTGTCATACCACTTATGCGCCTCTTCCTGATGGCCTAACTGCTTGTGGGCCATTGCCAAGAAAAGCCACTGGAAAGCGTCGCCGGGGCTTCCCTCCTGCACCTTCTGCAATTTGCAAGACGTCTCTAACGCCTCGATACTTTCCTTCCAATTGCCTGCGCGATACTGGATCCACCCCAGCTTCTGCCACGACCAGCTTGACTGCGGAGCGATTTCGATGGCCTTCTTGCCCAGCTCGAGGGCCTGCTTCAGATCCCGAAGCTTGGGGTCCGAGTTGTTAGCCAGGACCCACCCTTTACCCGCCAGGGAGTCAGCGAGGCGTATCGGGCCAAAGGGGTGCTTTGGTTCGAGTTCAATGGCACGGCGAGCAAAGGTGATAGCCTCATCCCACTTATCTTGATCGCTTAGGGCACCTGGATCGCTTAGGGCTAAGCTAAGATCCCTGTGAGCCCGGGCAAAGGTTGGATCAAGTTCGATGGCCCTCCGGTAACAGGCAACGGCCTCATCGAATTTGGACCGCTTGAGCAGGGCGTAGCCAAGATTAGAGAGTGTACTTGGAGAATTCGGTCGGATGGCTATTGCCGCGGTGTAGAACCGAGTTGCCTCACCCCATTCTTTTCGATCACTCAACGCATAGCCCAAGTTATAATTGAGCCAAAAATCTCCCGGGTAGGCGGATACAGCCCTCCTCAGAAGCCGGATGGCTGTGACCGGCTGCTTGGTTCGCAAGAGGGCATTCGCTAGGTTGTTAAGCGTTGCCGGGTGTTGCGCCCGAATGTCGATTGACTCGGCGATGTCACGTTGCTCTTCCTGTACCTCGGAGTCAGGTCGTCCCCAATTAGACCGCAGTCGGTCACGAAACCGATCTGGGTCAATGCCTCGTGCAACTTCATTCGGCCATTCCCAGCCCCTGCGCTGATTTTCAATAGCAGCTCGTCGGACGACAGCCCACGAGTCCAGCGCCGCCGCAACTGCGACCGCGAAAGTCGGGCGGGTATTAAGTCGATCGATTGCAGCCTCGACCGTCATCTGATCCACGTCCACCCCAAAATCACGAAAGGTCTGGCAATAATCTAAGTCTGCCGAGGTGTAACGTAACTTTCCTTCGACGGTTGCCGACATTTCCACGCGGATTGTCTCCAGCCGGTCGATGAACTTGAGGTCTCTCATCCGCCGATGAATCAAATCATCAATTACGGCATCGGCCTCGCCGCCGGCCACAGCCGCCTCAGCCCGCCGCACCGCCGCCAGAGCCTCGGGCCACTTCTGTTCACCCTCCAACCGATCCACCTCGACCAGGATTGACCCGACCTGCTCGGCCACCTTTGCTTGTCGATCCGCCTGCTGTCGGGCCGCTTCAGCTTTCCGCGCCGCCCGGTCGCGTACCGCCCAGCCGACAGCACTGCCGAGCACCATCAGGAAGAACAGCACCAGCGCGGCCACCGCCAGCTTGGTCCGATGCCGCCGGGCGAATGTCCGTACCCGATATGATGTCGACGGCGGGCACGCCTCCACGGCTTCGTCCCGCAGATACCGTTCGATGTCCGCGGCCAATGCCCCGGCCGATTCGTAGCGGCGGGTGCGGTCCTTCGCCAGGCAGGTCATCACCACCCAGTCGAGCCCAGACCGCAACTGGCGGCCGAGTTGCCGGCTGTCCACCCCGCGTTGACCCGTCACCGTCGATTGCTTCTCGGCCGACAGCGTCGCCACACGCTGGCTTGGCTTGGCCGGCTCGTCCTCGCGGATGATCCGCCGCATCTCGTCGAACCCGACTCGACGCAATGTTTCCGCGTCGAACGGCGTCGTGCCGGTGAGCAGTTCGTACAGCACGACGCCGAGGGCGTACACGTCCGCCCGGGTGTCCACGTCCTGGGCGGTCATCTCGGCCTGCTCCGGGCTCATGTACATCGGCGTGCCGACGAGCTGGGCGAAGCCGGTGTAGACCGAGTGGTCCGCGAACTCCGGCCCGACCGCCTTGGCGATCCCGAAGTCGATCACCTTCGGCACCGGGTGGGAATCGTAGAGCGTGACCAGCAGGTTCGACGGCTTGATGTCGCGGTGGATGACGCCCTTCTGGTGGGCGTGCTGAATGGCCCGGCAGACGGGGAGGAAAAGTTCAAGACGCTGCCGCGGGGTGAGCCGGGCCTGGTCGCAGTAGTCGGTGATGGGCACGCCGCGGACGAGTTCCATAACGAAGTAGGGGCGACCAGCATTCTGGTTCCCTCTTCCCCCCGGGGAGAGGCTTAGGGTGAGGGGTTCTTCTTGTAAGTAATCCTGTTTGAGACCTTCGTATGAGGACTGATTGAGAATCCCCTCACCCCCGGCCCCTCTCCCCGGGGGGGAGAGGGGAGAAGAGGTCGTGTTGGCGTCGAGCACTTTGGCAATATTCGGGTGGTCCATGAGGGCGAGCGCTTGCCGCTCGGCTTCGAATCGGGCCAGCACTTGCCGTGTGTCCATGCCGGGCTTGACGACTTTCAGGGCCACGCGGCGCCGGACTGGTTGTTCCTGGTCCGCGACGAATACGAGCCCCATACCGCCCTCGCCGATCAACTCGCGGAGGAAGTAGGGGCCGATGCGGGTGCCGGGGGAGAGCGTGTTGGGCTGGTCGAATCTGGTATCGATTTCGTTGGCGCCGCCGAGAAAGGCACCGGCCTGGCGATGGGCCTGCAGCAGTTTCTCGACACTCTTGCGCAGGCTGGTGTCTGACCTGCAGGCTTTGTCGAGGAAGCGGTTGATCTCGTCGGGGCTGGTGCAGTCCAGGGCGTCGAGAAAAATCGCTTTCGCATCGGTGAGTGTATCGATCATGGGTCGTACCTACCCGTCTTCAATAGACAATGCCCCGCGAGAGGGCGAAACCCGCCAAGTTTTTTGAAATAATCCTTGGCCTACTGAGTCAGTTAGAAAACTCGGTTGATGTGGCAGGGTCATGCATGTACTCATGCTTGACCCTGAGATCTGCAGAATTTTGCTCTCCCAGCAGGGTCGAGCGGAGTACCGCACGACCCTGCCACCGTTTTTCAACTGACTCTTAGTCACTGTCCGGACTCAGGCGGGCATAGAGCCAGGCCCGGGCATAGGCCCACTGACGCTCGGCGTTTCGCTGCGGGATGCCCAGGGAGGCTGCAGCGTCCTTTAGTGTGAGGCCGGCGAAGAAACGTAATTTCACTAATCGCGCTGCGTCGGGGTCTACCGTTTCCAGTTGGATCAGCGCTTCGTCCAGTTCGAGCAGTTGTTCATCGCTGGTATCGAGCGCGAGTTCTACGTGATCGAGATCGACCCGTTGCCGCTGACCGCCTCGTTTGAGTCGGTTTTTGTCGCGGGCCCGGTTCACGAGAATCCGCCGCATGGCCTCGGCGGCGGCGGCGAAGAAGTGGCCACGACTGTCCCATTTCTGGTCCTGACTGGCGCCGACAAGGCGGAGATAAGCCTCGTGAACTAACGCGGTCGCCTGCAGAGTTTGCCCCGGCTTCTCTTGATCTAATCGCTGGGCAGCCAGTTTCCGCAACTCATCATAGACCAAAGGCAACAACTTCTCCGAGGCGCTGGGGTCGCCTTGCTCGATAGCCGACAGAATGAGGGTGACATCGCTCATGCGAACATCAGCATAGCCAGTTAGTACTGTGATTGCAAATGTGATTGCTTTGTTGCAATCCCAATGCAGGGATCAAGACATGAGTCACTGCGGAGAGAGCTAATTAGACTAGCCTCAATGATTTGATGGTGCATCAAAGCGTGCGTCCAGATGCAAGCCCAAAAAGTTGCTCTCAAGATCATTCTTATCAAACGTGTAACTCTTGTAGCCACACCCTCAAAAGCACGAAGCCTGATTCTTTTGAATCAGGACTCTGGTGTTTCTGGGATAATCGTTAAGAAATAGCGGAGTCAGCAGTGCTGAAGGTCTGCGAAGCGCTGGTACCAACCTGGCGAATAACCACGATGCACAGCACGATGATCAGCGCCAGCATGACGGCATATTCCACGGCGGTCGGGCCGTCTTCGTTTTTCAGGAATCGTTTGATGGCGGACAACATGGGACACTCCTTCAATAAAAATGTTTTGGGCTACGGTGAATTACTATTTATAAACAAAAGCTTACGTTATCGCAATAAAAAATACAAAATATCTTAACTAATCCTGAGATTTCAAATGCGAGTTCATTTTAATCCAACCATCTCCTGTCCAGACTGAGGAAAGAATACGAAGACCATTTTGTTGATTACCCTAAGTCAGGTCAGCTCCGCTTGATTGTATCAGATTTCTCTTTGATTGTTCCCAGTCGCTATCATTCCTCTCGGAATTGGACAGTAGTTCCAACCTGCTTTAACGACATCCTGTTGTCACACTCCCAATTTGCAGGTGGACACCGGGGCTTTCGCTCCTATCCTTTTCTCTGTTACTGTGAGGAATTGATGAACTCACGGGCTCTAGACCCGTTACCTCTTCGTCTCCACGCTATTAGGACCGCTCGCAATGATTGATTTTACCCGGCGCGTACCTGCCAACTCGCGTACGCTCAAGAACCTTCTCTGTTTTCTGACGGTGATCGTCCTTCTGCTTACCCAGGCCACTCCTGCTGTTGCAGGCGAAGCTGATTTGATCATCCCTCCGCTCGATTCCGTGACCTTCCTCGGTTTGGGCGGCAAAACGCTGCTCTACGCAGGCCTGGTCGTCTCGGCCCTGGGCCTGTTCTTCGGATTGTGGATTTACTCGCAACTCAAGAACATGCCCGTACACCAGTCCATGCGGGAAGTTTCTGAACTCATCTACGAAACCTGCAAAACTTACCTTCTCACCCAGGGCAAGTTCCTCGCCATCCTCTGGATCTTCATCGCTGTCGTCATCGGCTACTACTTCAGTTCACTGGCCCATTACGTTGATCCTGCCACCAAGAAGGAACAGACAGGCTTTCCCACGAACATCGTCGCCATCATCCTCGGCTTCAGCGTAATCGGTATCCTGGGCAGCTACCTCGTTGCATGGTTCGGCATCCGCGTTAACACCTTCGCCAACTCCCGTACTTCGTTCGCCGCCCTCACTGGCAAAGCCTATCCCTGCTATGCCATACCCCTCAAAGCAGGTATGAGCATCGGCATGCTGCTGATCTCTGTCGAACTGCTTCTGATGCTCATCATCCTGATGTTCGTGCCTGGTGAATATGCCGGCCCCTGTTTCATTGGCTTCGCGATCGGCGAGTCGCTCGGCGCTGCTGCCTTGCGAGTAGCGGGTGGTATCTTCACCAAGATCGCTGACATCGGCGCTGACCTGATGAAAATCGTTTTCAAGATCAAGGAAGACGATGCCCGTAACCCCGGTGTGATTGCAGACTGCACCGGCGACAACGCTGGCGATTCGGTCGGCCCCTCCGCAGATGGTTTCGAAACCTACGGCGTGACGGGCGTCGCTCTCATCAGCTTCATTCTGCTGGCTGTCAAAAGCCCCACCATCCAGGTTCAACTTCTCGTCTGGATTTTCATGATGCGTGTCATGATGGTGCTGGCTTCGCTCGGCTCCTACTACATCAACGAAGCCATTGCCAAGGGTAAGTATGGCGAAGCCAAGGACTTCAATTACGAAGCTCCGCTGACCTTCCTCGTCTGGCTGACTTCGATCGTTTCGGTCTTGCTTACCTTTGCACTCTCCTGGCTGCTCATCAGAGAACTGGGGGATGGTACCATGTGGTGGAAACTCTCCGCTATCATCTCCTGCGGTACCCTGGCTGGGGCGATCATCCCTGAACTCGTGAAGGTCTTCACCTCGGTCGAATCTTCTCACGTGAAGGAAGTCGTCACCTCCTCGCGGGAAGGTGGTGCTTCATTGAACATTCTCTCCGGCCTCGTGGCAGGTAACTTCAGTGCCTATTGGCTGGGGATGGCAATCGTTGCCCTGATGGGTGTTGCCTTCTTCATCAGCATGGAAGGACTCGAAGCCCAGCTCAAGATGTTCGCCCCCGCGGTGTTCGCCTTCGGATTGGTGGCGTTTGGCTTCCTCGGCATGGGCCCGGTTACTATTGCTGTCGATAGCTATGGCCCGGTGACTGATAACGCTCAGTCCGTCTATGAGCTTTCCAACATCGAGTCGATTCCCAACATCAAGGACGATGTCAAGAAGAACTTTGGCTTCGACCCCAATTTCGATGTGGCCAAGGAGAACCTCGAAAAGAATGATGGTGCGGGCAATACTTTCAAGGCTACTGCCAAGCCGGTGTTGATTGGTACCGCGGTGGTGGGTGCCACGACCATGATCTTCTCCATCATCGTGACGCTGACTGAAGGCCTGAAGCCTGAATTTGTCAAGTACCTGTCGATCCTGAATGCTCCGTTCCTGCTGGGTCTGATCACCGGCGGTGCAGTGATCTACTGGTTCACCGGTGCTTCGATGCAGGCCGTGACCACCGGAGCTTACCGTGCCGTGGAGTTCATCAAGAAAAACATCAGACTCGATGATTCTGTCAAGAAGGCATCCACCGAAGACAGCAAGAAAGTGGTGGAAATCTGCACCCAGTATGCCCAGGCGGGTATGTTCAACATCTTCCTGACGGTCTTCTTCTCCGCCCTCGGCTTCGCCTTCCTGGACGAGTTCTTCTTCATTGGCTACCTGATTTCCATCGCACTCTTCGGTTTGTACCAGGCTATCTTCATGGCCAACGCCGGCGGTGCATGGGATAACGCCAAGAAGATTGTCGAAACCGAACTGAAGGCCAAGGGAACCCCGCTGCACGATGCAACCGTGGTCGGTGATACCGTAGGCGATCCATTCAAGGATACCTCTTCGGTGGCCCTGAACCCGATCATCAAGTTCACCACCCTCTTTGGCCTGCTGGCTGTCGAATTGGCTGTTTCCATGAAACACAAGCCCGAAACGCTCTCGCTGAGCTACGGTCTGGCAGTCGCATTCATCCTGATCTCCATGTTCTTCGTGTGGCGCAGTTTCTACGGCATGCGAATCAAGACCGAAGGTGGACACTAGTCAATCTTCAGGTTATAAGTAAGAGCCTGCGGTGATCCGCAGGCTCTTTGCCTTTAGAGAAAACCATGTCGTCGCGATTATCCGATGCACTGAGTAACATTACCGAGATTCATGCCCACCTGGCCAAGAGTGAAATCTATGCTGGTGTGCAGGCCAAGCCGGTGCTACTCAGCGCGTTCCTGGGACTGACGGCAGCCTGTCTGCAGGATCGAATTATCCCCTCGCCTGATGCCCTGCAGTTTGTCTGTTTCTGGATTACTACTGCAGGCATCTGTGCCGGCGTTGCTGCCATCGGTGCGGTGATAGCTTATTTCTTTTACGATGATCACCTGGGCAGAAGACATGCCCGTATTGTCGCCAGCCAACTGGCTCCGAGCCTGGCTGCTGGCGTGTTCCTGGTGTTGGCACTGTTGCCTCATCTGCATCAGTGCATTGGCCTGTTTCCCGGGTTGTGGGCTATCCTTTATGCACTCGGGCTCTTTTCGGTCCGCCCTTACATGCCCCGTGCAACTGGCTGGGTGGGCTTGTACTTTATCCTGACAGGAACCCTGCTATTAAACCTGTTGCCCATGGATCAGGTGCCTTCGCCATGGTCGATTGCGGTTATCTTTGCTGCAGGGCAAGCTGGGCTGGCCTTGGTGTTGTATCGCAATACAGCAAGAGATCTGATTCGTGAGTAAGAGACACAAACCAGCGCTGAATCCGGAGCCAGGCCGCTATGCTTACGAAGGCCTGGATCGGCTGCTGCACGAACGTGCCCGGCTGGCCATCATGACCTGCCTGATGACCCAGCCTCAAGGGTTGTTGTTTAACGATCTGAAAAAACTCTGCAGCCTGACCGATGGCAATTTGAGTCGTCACCTCGAAGCCCTGGCGAAAGCGTCTTACCTTGAAATCTGGCGAAAACAGGAAACCATCCGTTCGCAGACGCTGTACCGGGTGACGGCACAGGGCAGGGCAGGTTATCTTGAATATCTCAAAGAACTGGAACGTCTGGTGCACGATGCACTACCTACCCGGCAATCCAGTCCGGTCGTGCAGCCCATGCCGGGCTGGCAGCTTGAATAGTTCATGCATTTCACTCCTGTCTCCTGCATGTTGCACTCCATAACTTGAGTAGATCAACAGGAGTGGGATGACTGCATGGTGAACGTCTGGGATGAGCTTGATCTATGGTTGATGACTGCCATCATTGTCATGCCACTGGCATTTGCGTTGGCACTTATTTTTGTTCCGCCACGCCGTACCGAGTTTATTCGCTGGTTTACGCTGATAGGCACCCTGGTCACCTTCGTTCTGACCTCGTTTCTGTTTGTCGATTTTCTGCGACTGACTGATAACCAGCTCACCAACCCCGATAGAACAGCCCAGCTGCTGCCTGCCCGCGTTGATCTGCATCTTTCGCACTATCGACGCCACGAGCCGGTGGAAAGCAACGACCTGCTCGCCCGCAAACCCTGGATCGGCCGTTTTCATATCGAATACTCGCTAGGCGTAGATGGCATCAGCATGGCCATGCTGATGATGTCATCCTCGCTGTTTATTCTCGCCTTTCTTGCCAGTTGGAAAATAAACAAGGCCGTGCGAGGCTACTGCATCCTGTTCCTGATTCTGGAAACCGGCGTGCTGGGGCTGTTCCTGGCACTCGATTTCTTCCTCTTCTATGTATTCTTCGAAGCCATGCTGGTGCCGATGTATTTTCTCATTGGTTACTGGGGCGGGCCTCGGAAGGAATACGCTGCCATCAAGTTCTTTCTCTACACGCTGCTCGGCTCCATCCTGATTCTGATTGCCATGCTGGCGTTGTACTTTGTCGATCTCCGGCCTTACTACAAGAACCTGGTAGCGAATGCCCAAGGCAAGGAACGTTTCAGCCCGGAAGCCTTCCGCCGCGATGCCTTCCTGGGGCTGGCAGGCAGCCGCTTCGATGCCGGTGAATTTACCGGCCCCATCAACACGTTTGATCTGGTGGTACTGAGTCAAGCTGCGGTTGCTTCTACGCAACTGGAAACCAATATCAGGCACATTCAGAAACAACTTCTGGATCGGAGCGAAGATCAGACTCTGCATCAGCAGCTTGAAGTAGCAGAACAGCAAAAACTGCACTGGCAGGCCATGTCGCCTGAATTTCAACTTTTCTGTTTTCTACTCTTGTTCCTGGGCTTTGCCATCAAGGTACCGATTGTCCCCTTTCATACCTGGCTGCCTGATGCACACGTGGAAGCGCCAACGCCGATCAGCATGCTGCTTGCCGCCATCCTTCTCAAAACCGGCGCTTACGGCATCGTACGCATTGCCATGCCCATCTGTCCCTGGGCAGCGGAGCAACTTGCCTGGTTGATCGGGTTGCTGGGCATCATTGCCATCGTTTATGGAGCATTAGTAGCACTGGCACAAACACACTTGAAGCGGCTGATTGCCTACAGTTCCATCAGCCACATGGGCTATGTACTGCTTGGGCTGGCAGTCTGGACTACGCCCGATGCAGCACAATACTGGTCGTGGGGCATGAAAGGCGCCATCTTCCAGATGATTGCCCATGCCATCACCTCAGCTGGCATGTTCTATGTCGCGGGACTGGTCTACGAAAGGCTGGGCCATTACGACCTCAATCGCATGGGTGGGCTGGCAACGCCGATGCCGGTCTGGGCATCGCTATCCACCATCATTTTTCTGGGTGCGATGGGCTTGCCGCTCCTTTGTGGATTTGTGGGTGAGTTCTGCGTACTGATTGGCACATGGAATTTCTCACCGTCTGCCTGGCCTTATGCCGGCCAGATTTTCACGATGATTGCAGCAGGCACATTGATTCTTACTGCGGCGTACATTCTGTGGGCCATGCAGCGGATGATGCTGGGGGCCCGCAAGGAACATCTGCCTCTCGATGATCTGGATGGCAGGGAAGGATTCATCACCACGGTGCTCGCACTCTGTACGGTGGTACTGGGTATCTGGCCGATGCTGGTGTTCGATTGGCTCGAACCCACACTGACTGGACTGGTACAACTCCTGGCACAATGCAGCGCTCGTTGACAGGTTTGGTTTCACCATGCAGCTTGATTTTGTCAATTACCAGACCTTCAGTGATCTGCTCATCCTGGCACCGGAAATCGCCCTGGTCCTGACGATGACTTTGCTGCTCATTCTGCGCCTGTTTCCAACTTTTGACCGCTGGCACCTGGGCTACTTGTCGCTGATTGCCTGCCTGATGGCACTATTGATCAGTTCGCTGCAATGGCTGAGCTTTCCGCTGGGTAGTGCTGCAGAGTCGCGAGTTCTGTTCAGTGGCTTGTTGGTATTCGATGGGTTATCCGCCTTTACGCGAATGCTCATACTCGGCGCCACCTCGCTGTGCATCTTGCTCTCTGTCCTGTCCAAAGTGCCTGATCGGGAAGACTCCGCCGACTTCCATGTTCTCCTGCTCGGTGGCACGCTGGGTATGTGCCTGATGGCATCCGCTCAGCACTTCCTGATGGTCTATATCTCAATCGAGATGGCCAGCGTACCCAGCTATGTCCTGGCTGGTTTTCTCAAAGGGAAAAAACAGGGTAGCGAAGCGGCACTCAAATATGTTGTCTATGGCGGGGCATCTACCGGCCTCTTGCTCTATGGCATCAGCCTGCTCTGTGGACGGTTAGGCACCGGTTATCTGCCCGATGTCTGCATCAGCCTGCAGGCTCTCATGGCTACGGGCGGTATGGATGCACTGAACTGGGTTGCACTGAGCCTGGTGTTTCTGGGTCTCTCGTTCAAGTTGTCGCTGATTCCCATGCACTTCTGGTGCCCGGATGTCTTCGAAGGAGCCGCAGCAGAAGTGGGCGCTTTCCTCTCGGTTGTTTCCAAGCTGGCAGCACTGAGTTTAATGGGGCGGCTGATTCTCCTGTTGATGGGAGCACTACCCGGACTGGCCATTGCGAATAACAACTCATGGGCTGTACTTGCCCCGGGACTTTCGTGGTTTTTGGTGGTTGTCGCAGCAGCTACGTGCACCTGGGGCAACCTGGCTGCCTATCCGCAAACGCAGCTGAAACGCTTCTGGGCTTACTCCACCATTGCCCATGCCGGCTACCTGCTGATGCCCCTGGCCTGTCTGACTCGCGAAGGGCTGACAGCAGCACTGGTCTATGCTATCCCGTACCTCTTCATGAACATCGGCGTCTTTGCCATCGTCTGCTTTGTCCGCAATGCGACTCATCGTGAAGACATGGCAGTCTTGAGCGGATTATCACGACGCTCATCCATCCTCGCCTTCTCACTGGTCGTTCTCGTAATCGGCCTGATTGGCTTGCCTCCCCTGGCAGGCTTTATGGGCAAGTATGAAGTCTTCGCCAGCCTGTTTACGCATGGCCAGGAAAAACATCGCATCGAGTTGTGGATACTCCTCGGCATCGGCATGCTTAACACGCTCATTGCCCTGGGCTACTATGGTAAGCTTCTGCGACTGGCATTGTTCGATCAGCCAACTGATGATGCCCCACTGAATATCAGTTTCCGACAGCAACTCTTCGTGCTGATATTGGCACTCTTCGTACTTTTCGGCATATTCTTCTGGGATGTCATCACGCTCTGGGGATGCCAGTTAGCAGTGAGTGGCTTCCAACGTGCACCCTAAATAGCGTATTGATCGCCAAGAGAAGTTTGCAAAAGCCGTGTGACATAATGGTGTCACGGCTTAACTCACTTCTTGCACCATCACCGTCGTATGTGCACTGTCAGACCATGAAGCGCCGAGCAGGTATACCACCCGTTCGCCTTTGGTCAGTAACCCTTCCTTCTTGGCCCATTCGGTCACCTTTTTTACACGTTCCACGGTATCAATAGGTTCAGGGAAATAGACCGGCACCACGCCCCAGTACAATGCCATCCGCCTCACTTGGGCAATGTCATCCGACAGGCCCAATGTCAGCGTACGGTACCGCTGCTTGGATAAGGCGATAGCTGCCCGGCCTGTTCGCGTGGTCACAATGACCAGCGAGGCATGTGCCTGGTCGGCCAACACACCTGTAGCCTGCACGGTGGCACGCACCACTTCCGACAAGGTCCCCTGGCTGCCCTGAAATGCTTCCATGCTCACTGAACTGGAGGGCATGTTCCGCTCGGTCTCCAGGGCAATGCGGTTCATCATCGTCACCGCTTCCACCGGATATTGGCCTGATGCCGTTTCTGCAGAGAGCATGATGGCATCGGTGCCATCCAAAATGGCGTTGGCCACATCGGTCACTTCGGCCCGCGTTGGCCGGTTGCTCAGACGCATCGATTCGAGCATCTGCGTTGCCGTAATCACCGGCACACCCAAAGCCCGGCAACGCTGAATGATGGTCTTCTGCAGCATGGGCACCCGTGCCAGATCGACTTCCACCCCCAGATCGCCACGAGCCACCATCACCACATCGGTCAAGCGGATGATATCATCCAGGCAATCGAGTGCTTCCGCCTTCTCGATCTTGGCTACCACATGAGCAGTACAATTCCGGTCTTTGAGTTCCTGCCTGAGTCTGACGATGTCATCAGGCCTGCGGACAAAACTCATGCCGACAAAATCGACTTCGTTGGTAGCAGACCAGTCGAGATCTTTCAGGTCTTTTTCAGTCAAACCGCTCAGTTGTAGTTTCGCATTTGGCGAAGCGATGCCCTGCTTGCTGTAAACCATGCCAGGCAGCGTCACACGAGCTTCCACTTTGTCTTTGGTTTTGCTGATCACTTCCAAGGCAACGCTGCCATCAGCCAGTAATACGTTGTCCCCTTCGCTGAGGTCATCCACCAGTCCGGTGTAAGAACAGTGAAATTCTCCCGGATTGATGCTCGGTTCTTTCACAAAAAAGACATGTTCACCAAAGTTGCAGGCAAAGCTGCCTCCCGGAATCTCGCCTAGTCGCAGTTTGGGACCACTTAGATCCTGCAAGATGGGGATCGGCTTGCGAACGGCAGAGGATACATCCGCCCTGACCCGTTTGAGCACATCAGTGTGCCAATCCCATTTGCCGTGGGCAAAATTCAGTCGAAAAACATCGGCTCCAGCGTGGGCCAGATTGCAGAGCATGGGGGTAGTCTCGGAAGCAGGCCCAATCGTGGCAACAATCTTGGTTTTCACCGCGTTCGTCAGTGCATCAATACCGCTGGACATCCCGTTTCCTCGAGAGAAGATTTCCCGTACATGATTATGGTATGAGAACCATGCACTTCTTCTTTGCATCACTCTCATGAAGTGCCTACAATCGTGTATCTGTTACAACCTTTTTCTGGGTGAGTTCATCATGCTTGGCTGCTGTGGCTGGATGGTTTGGTTCTGTTTAACGGGATTGATGGTGCAGGATAGCAAGCCGACCTGCTCCATTAAGAAGATCGGCAACATGCTGGAACTGAAGGTCAACGACAAATCGGTTGGCCGATATCTTTTCGATCCGAGCCAGGTCAGGCCGCATTTTCATCCGCTTTACAGCCCGGAAGGAAATGCCATCACCCGCTTGTATCCCATGCAGAAGGATGTGCCTGGCGAAACCAAAGATCACATCCATCATCGAGGCTGCTGGGTAGGCCATCAAATTGTCATACTTGATATTGATATCGGAAAGAAAGACAGCAAACCCATCAACGCCAATTTCTGGGCTGAAGTGGTCAACCCCGTGAATCAGCATCAGGGCAAGCAGATTTGCACCAAAGTCGAAGAACCTGTCATCACTGAGAAGCAGGCATCCGTAACCACACACAACACCTGGCAAACGACTGCAGGCATCAAAATTCTCGAAGAGAAACGCACCCTGCATCTGGTGCCCCTACCTGCTGCAGCCTTGATCGTTTTCGATATCGAACTTCATGCCAGCGAAGGGAACATCACCTTCGGCGACGAGAAAGATGGGTTCATGGCAGTTCGCGTGGCTGACATCATGGCGGAGAAAAGCAAAAAGGGCGGCCTGATGCAGAACGCTGAAGGCAAACAGCACATGGGTACAGGCGAGAATAAAGACCGCACAGGCTGCTGGGGCCTGCGTTCCGCCTGGGTCGATTACAGTGGCGAAGTCAAAGGTGAGAAGGTGGGCATCACGATTCTTGATCATCCCAGTAACCCCGTGCCTGCCTGCTGGCATGCTCGAGATTATGGCCTTTTAACTGCCAACCCCTTTGGCAGAAAACACAGCAAGTTCCCCGATGCCACCGGCGATCTGGTCAAAATCAAAGCAGGTGAAAAACTTCACTTCCGTTACGGTGTTCTGATTCACCCAGGCAACGCCGAGATCGGCAAAGTCGCAGATCACTATCAAGCGTTTCTTAAAGTGAAGTAAACTCAACTTTATGCAATTTGTTTTTACCCAGAAGACTATAGATAAACCGTGGCAGGGTTATTCGGTACTCCGAATGACCCTGCTGGATGAAATTGAACTCAGCAACTTTGCAGGGTCATGCTTGAGTACAAGCATATCCCTGCCACAGCTTTCGAGTTGGTAAATAAGCTCAAGGAAACATTTCGATGCGTTATAAGATCATTGCTGCACTGCTGTTGGCGTTTGCCACAGGCTGGCTGGCTCAAACTGTACTGGCTCATTCTCGTGAAGATGCCAACCGGGTTTTCGAATGGCGGATCTACACCGTGCTGCCCGGCAGAATGGATGCCATGAATGCCCGCTTCAAGAACCACACCAATGCACTGCTGACGAAACATCACATGACTTTGCTAGGCTTCTGGCAACCACAAGGTGAAGAGAACAGCCGCAAGCTTTACTATCTAATTGCGCACCAGAGTCGCAAAGAAGCTGAAGCAAACTGGAAGGCATTCGTTGCTGACCCTGACTGGATCAAGGCCCGCGATGCTTCCGAAAAGGATGGAAAAATTGTCGAGAAGGTGGAACGCATCTGGCTCGACCCTACTGAATACTCCATGATGAAGTAACCTTCAGGTGAATCTATGATTCTGGTGAATAACTGGATAGCAGTGGCAGGGTTATGCTTGTACTCATGCATGACCCTGCTGGAATGCAATGTCTCTGCAATTCCTGCAGGGTCATCCGGAGTACCGGATAACCCTGCCACAGTTTTTCAGCAATGTACGATCCTTAGTAGCTGGCCTTTGACGTGCATCCCTACGGATGAAGTGACAGATTCATGGACTCGTTTCCGCGGCCCCAATGGCTCAGGCCACGGTTCAGGCCTGAAGTTGCCTACGGATATCAATGAACAGTTCATCCGATGGAAAGTGCCTCTGCCCGGAGTCGGGCATGGCTCTCCCGTGGTTCACAAAGGTCGCATCTACCTGCAGGCATCGGAAAACCAGGGCACCGAGCGGCTCATTTTCTGCCTGGATGCTTCATCAGGGAAAATACTCTGGAAACGAAGCATCCAGGGCAAGCGGGCTGCAGCCATGCATCAGAAAAACTCGCTGGCGTCCGGCACCGCTGCTACCGATGGCGAACGTGTTTTCTTCTGCCATTGGGATGGTCAGACAGTTCAGCTTGCTGCCTACTCCTGTGCCCAGGGTGAACCACTCTGGACGTTTCCACTCGGTAA
Organism: Planctomycetia bacterium; assembly: GCA_016795155.1. NCBI lineage: Bacteria > Pseudomonadati > Planctomycetota > Planctomycetia > Planctomycetia bacterium. The sequence goes on from JAEUIE010000008.1 coordinate 38,362, forward strand.
ACATGTCAGCCAGCATGGTGCAGGGTACTCTCCCATCCTGGTAGAAGGCAAAGTGATTGTGGCCTACGATGCAGATAACCACGCTGAGGTATTCTGTATCGAAGCAGCTACCGGGAAAAAACTCTGGTCGCAATCACGCAAAAACTATCGAGCCTGTTATGGAACCCCGCTGATCCGTTCCCGCAAACCCCACGATGAAGTGATCGTCGCCAGCACGGCGGGTATCACTGGCTATGCATTGGAGTCTGGTCTGAAGTTATGGGACATGGAATGGCCTTTCGCCAGCAAACCACTCCGTAGCGTCAGTTCGCCTGTGCTTTGTGACAACGACATTCTGCTGGCTGCCTGTGGCGATGGTGGAGGCGACCGTGACACTATTGCACTGCAACTTCCGACGGGCGATACCTCACAGGAACGACAGCCAAAACTGGTCTGGCAACTCCACCGCGATATCCCCTATGTCACCTGCCTGCTCGAACATCAGCAGAACATCTTTTACGTTGCGGATAAAGGTGTAGCAGGCTGTCTCGATCTCAAGACTGGCAAGGAACGATGGGCCCAGCGCCTGTCAGGCAATTTCACTTCGTCTCCGTTGCTGGTTGATAAGCACATCTTCGCAGTCAATGAGAATGGAGAACTGTTCATCTTCGAAGCCAACGCAGAAAAATATCACTTGCGCGGGCGACTGAAATTGAATGAAGATGTCCTGGCGACACCAGCACTGGCTTCGGGAAACCTCTTGATCCGAGGGAAGCAACATCTGTTTTGTCTCGGAGTGGCGAAGTGAAACAGACAGTGATCACAGCACTGTTCATGGTTCTATTGTCTTGCAGCATCGCAGCACAAGATTCAGTAACCCAGCCTGCCTACGATCAGATGGTGCTCAATGAAGGTGCCAGGCTGCAGGGCATTATCACCGAAGAAACAGCACAGCAAGTCAGGTTTCAATTCATTGTTCGCCGGCCTGGCGTACGAACCATGGTCTTTGAAGCACTTTACGAAAGACAGGACATCAGCAGCATCACCCGTGCTTCGGAACCGGGGCGAAGCGCTGCTCGAAAATATGTCGAAAAGCTTCTCAACAGCAACAAGCGGGAAGAGGAGAAAATTCAAGCCATTGCCTTGAGCCGCACCAAATGGCTCGAAGACGAGCAGGAAGCCTGGCACTACCAGGGACCTTACTTTGAACTGCTTTCCAATGCACGGGAAAACCTGGTTCGGCTGGTGTGCGTCAGGCTCGAAGCGATTTTTGCTGCTTACGTGAACACCATGGGCAAACGCCTTACCCCCGATAAACCAGTGCGTGTCGTGTTGTTCCACACGATGGCTGAGTTTCGTTCCTGGCAACAGAAACAGAGCTTGAGCATCCTGAACCCCGCTGTTTATGATGCACGCACCGCAACCATCTACGCAGGCACTGAACTCGATCAATATGCCAGCCAACTGCAGGAGTTGAATGAAAGGCACCGCAAGCAACTGAAAGAACTGCAGGAACTCAGGAAGAACATTGACAAACACTTCGGCGGCAAACCAACCGCTACCCTTGCCCGACAGATGCAGCAACTACAACAGCAACTCATCGCATTGAACAGCGATAACGATGTGATCTTTGCCAGGCTGCAAGCTGCGTTTTTTGCAACGCTCTATCACGAGGCTTTTCATGCCTACCTCGACCGCTGGGTCTATCCTGCAGATAAATATCAGGTGCCACGCTGGCTCAACGAAGGCCTGGCCCAACTCTTTGAAAACGCGTTCATCGAAATTGATGAACTGCGGCTCGGACGACTGGATGAGGAGAGACTCAAGCAGATTCAGGATGCAGTCAGGCAAAACCGCTTCATGCCATTACGCGAATTGCTATTGGCCCCGCCACAACTGTTCTTTGTCAAACACACGCAGGAAAACTTCGAATCGAGCAGACAGTATGATGCCAGTTGGGCTTTAGCCCATTTTCTTACTTTCGATCTCAAACTGATGTCGACACCCGCGATGGAAGAATACGTAAGACCAGCTCCGGCAGGGCAGGAAATCAAACGCTTTGAGAAGCTGGTGAATATGCCACTGGAGAAATGTGAAACGCAGTGGAAACAATACCTGCTACGATTGCGGCCTGACGGTAGCCTCCGCCCCTGATACACCGGGAACTACTGGTGAGCTTTCACTCGCAGTCGTGATTGGCTCAACCACCACCTGGCCTGCCTGCCCAGCCTCTTCCATCTTTTCATGCTCGACAGCTTCTTCTGCTTCCTCTTCTTTTTCCCGTTTCCGCATCCATCTCAGGTACATGATGATGGCTACCAGAAGCAGACCCACCAGGGCAATCAGCAGCAGCACATTCTGAGCCTGATGGATATTGGCGATGATCGCATTGATCCAGTCTGCCGCGAAATACCCACCAAAGAAGAAGAACGTTACCAGGGGTACCGAAGAGATGGCATCAGCGATGCAGAACCGTTCAATCGGGTATTGAATCACACCAGCAGTGATGAAGACCGCTGACCGCCAGCCGGGTATCAGGCGGGCCGTCAACATGAACCAGATGCCTCGTTCCTGGAACTTATGTGCAAAGTTCTGCACACGCTCGGGTTTGAGGAACTTCTGCACGTAAGGTTTGTTCATCAGTCGCGGACCACCGAGCCTGCCAATCATGTAGAGAAACAGATCGGTGCCAAGCACAGCACCAATGCAGAACAGCCAACTGATCAGAAGGATGGCATCGGGATTATTGTGAATCCAGGCACCCAGGCCTGCCACGGCTACTTCTTCTGGAATAAATGGGATCAGCCCTACGCCGGTGACAAAAATCCATCCGACGATGATGCTATACACATATAAGGCAGCTAGATTCAAAACTGTATCCCGTGAAGGATAGCCGGTTATTTACTTATCCTTTGTTCTATCATTCATTCGTCAGTTCACGAAGTCCATTCTTCAGCTAAGCGTGAAAATCACTGGTACTGAACGAATCGTCGAACCGGTTATCTGGTTTATTCGCAGTCCAGATCCCGCTCCGACAGAACCGTGAAGCCCTGCCTTTGAAGAGTCTGGCTGCCTGTTTCATGGTCATCCACATGGATGGCCAGCACCGGGCGATGGCTGGCACTGCCAATCATCAGCGGGTAGGCATAGTGGATGTTGATCTCAGCAGCCAGTAGAGCCTTGCAGACCATGCCAACCGGAGCATTGCCCTGAGGCAATTGAACCAGCAGCAGATCGCATTCCAGAAAAGGCAGTTTGGCCTGTTGCAGTGTTTCAACTGCCCGCTCCGGGTCGCTCAGAATCAGACGAATCACTGCACAGTCGGCTGAATCAACCACCGACATGGCCACAATGCGATTGCCTGATGCTTCCAGCCTGCGAACCATATCAAGCAGGGCGCCGACCCGGTTTTCCAGGAAAATACTGAACTGGCGTACGCCAGGATAATCCCTGCCACGCAGCGTACTCAGTTCAGTTCCCCCTTCATCACCGTATGTCATGTTCCCCTCATTCTTTGTCGCCTGCATCCTAGCAAAGGTAACTGACGATTGCAAACACTGTCATCGTCCTGGAATCTGCATGGGCTGTGGTACTTTCAACAAGAGTGAGAACGGGCTTTTCTCATCCTTCTGCTGCTGAGCAAACTGCGACAGAATGTTCCAGGCTTGTTCCATGTTTGGATCAAACCGGTGTTCAAAGGCACCCACAGTCACCAGACTGTACTGGCGGGTGTGGAAAACGTAGGCATCGTAGCCTTTGCCGCCATCACGCAGCAGTTCCGCCATCTGCCTGGCGGTTTCTGCAGCATTCTCGAGGCCCTTCCCCAGTGACGCCGGGGTGGATCGGTTGCCTACCTGCACGACGCTGGAATTGAGCGGACTTACTTCCGAAGGTGGATCAAACTTGGCGACCACCAGAGTCCAGCTTTTGGGACAGGAAAAGATGGAGTGCTTTTCCCGGGCGTTCAGTTCGTTCCAGGCCGGATCCATCGGCACCGAGTTTTTATTCTGAACCGTAACTGTTGGTGATTTTTTCCGCGTCACCACCGGGTTACGCACTACAAAAGCCTGGCGATACGGATTACCCAGACTCTGTTTTATGCGCTTGCCTTCTTCCGATTGTGTCGTGGCCCGTAGACCGAAGATGCCGCCAAAGGTATTGGCCTCCGGATCACGTACTGCTTTGGCCTTGGGTTCGTTGTAAAGATGGACACCGAACGCTGGAATGCTCGATGGCGGATCAAATTCCTTGATGCGTGCCGCTTCGATACGGGCGTTTTCCATGTCAGGAAAGCTGCCGACAAAGACAGAAAATTCCTTGATGACCCGAACGGTTTTAAGCTTCTGTCTTTCAGTGCTTTCAGCCAGGGTTTCGCTGCCAATGGTTTTGAGCTGCATTTGCCTTAACGCTTCCCGATCCTGCCGGGCGTCTTCTTCATTCATCGAATAGACGTAGGTTTGATACTTGTATTTCGACCGGGTTTCTTCTGCAAAGCGATTGGCAAACTCGAGTGCCTCATCGCCCCGGAAACTGCCAATGTGAATCAGCCAGGGGCCTTCCTTCTCTGTCAGCGGATACTTGATAACCGGACCAGTCTCCGCAGGCTGCTGCCCGGCCAGGCTGGTAACCACCAATAAGCTCAGAACAAACCAGGTGATGCCACGAAGATACATCTCACCTTCCTCCTTGAAGGTCCATCCACCCTGCGCAGAGTATCCTTGGCAGGTTTCTCGAACGATCACCTATATACCCGATTCTCCCTGCCCGTCTAGTCGAGTATGCCTCAGGTTCCCTTCGCCTTCGAGGGGAATAAGGGTTAGGGTTTCTTGTAATATCCCCCTCTTGAAGGACAGCGTGGTGAACTGCATCATAGCTCCATACATGTCTGCCTGACTGTTTTTTTCAAAAGGAGATAGAATGAATCCGACGAGTCTGCTGGCAGTGGGTTTGCTTCTTTGCACCGGAGTATTCAACGTGTTACACGCCGATACGCCCAAAGAGTACAAAGACCAGGAAGCCATGGCGGAAAAGCTGTTCAAGGCTTACAACAAGGACGATGCCAAGGGTGTTTTCAACGATTACATGGACGCACTCAAAGGCAGTGCAGACCAGCTTTATGGCGTGCTCTTCAAACCCAGCAAAGAGAAGTATGGCAATTACAAAAGCCATACCTTCGTGAAGGATGGCAGCGTAGCTACCGATGATGTCGTTCTGCTCATATTGCAAGTCGAATTTGAAAAGGAGAAGAAAGTCAAGGTCGCCATCAACTATGGCAAGGAAGGCAAAGACTGGAAGATCCAGCAAGTGACCTTTGATCCCAAATAGCTGGTGCCGTTATGACACTGCTGTTTCAAAGTGATCGATTTGTGGAACACGAAACCGGGGCAGGACATCCAGAATGTCCTGCCCGTTATCGTGCCGTGCGCGATCATGTGCCTTTTCAGCAGTTATCCAGCCATTGCCAGACGCCACACATTAAGCCATTAACCTTATCCCAACTCCAACTGGTTCACGATGCGGATGTTGGTGAATATGTCCAAGCGGCATGCAAGCAGGGTGGTGGCAGAATTGAAGCGGATACTGTTGTCAGCCCCGCTTCTTTCGAAGTGGGCCTGCTGGCCGCAGGTGCCTGTTGCCAGGCTGTTGAAGCTGTATTAAAGGGAACCGATCAGAACGCCTTCTGCCTGGTCAGGCCGCCGGGCCACCATGCCACTCCTTCACTGAGTATGGGCTTTTGCCTGTTCAACAATATCGCCCTGGCTGCACGACACGCCTTGAAGTGTGGGGCGAACCGCGTGATGATCGTCGATTGGGATGTGCATCATGGCAACGGTACACAGGATGCCTTTTACGATGATGAGCAGGTAACCTTCGTAAGCCTGCATCGTTCACCTTTCTACCCTGGAACAGGGTTAGCCAACGAAACAGGCACCGGCAAAGGCTTGGGCACCACCTTCAATGTACCCCTGCGCTTTGGTATCAGCCAGGCTGATTATCACGCTGCTCTCGAATCTGTTCTGCACACGGCATTATCTCAAAACAAGCCTGATGTGATTCTGATCAGTGCAGGGTTCGATGCCCATGCCGAAGACCCTATTGGCTCACTGGGCCTGGATGTCGCCGACTTCAGCAGGATGACCGTCTTGCTTAAAGAAGCTGCGAAAACCCATTGCCAGGGAAGACTCGTCAGTTGTCTGGAAGGAGGTTACAACCTGGAACGACTTCCCGAATGTGTAACCGCCCATTTACAAGTGTTAATAGATGGCAACTCTACGCAAACCCCCTAATTTTCCATAACTACAGCAATTCACTCGATTGACTGAATTCGCCAAGTCTTTAGTCTTCTTCTTTCTACTTTATTTTACCATCTTCACTGGGCGATATCTGCCTTGTGAAACAAAGTTCCTGTCTCTGGTTGCGATCGGCACTGGTATTCACGCCTTTGACGTGGATGGCCTGTGCAGGTTGTCAGGGATTGGTAACGGACTCGTTCGTCTTGCTCGAGCCACCCGCCATTACGTTGGCTCAGGAGACGGACGAGGTCAGGGAGCAGGTGCCCACTCTCGGGCCAGGCACTACGGCGCCTGCTTCCACGCGTCTGGCGCAGCCGACCATGAAATCGGTTCTCAAAACCGACCCTGGGTCGGCTGCGCCGGGAGCTGAAGAAACTCGCTCGCTCGCATCTGCTAAAACCATGTTACTCAAAGCCACACAGGCTCTTGAAAAAAATCAGCTACCTGAAGCAACCATCATTCTCAGCCGTTACCTGCAGGCGTTCCCTGATGCCACTCTCATTCGCCTGCAACTGGGCGAACTCTACTTCAAGCTGCAGCAATACGAACGATCACGCTACCAGTTTCAAACAGCGCTTGGCGAACTTACCGACCCGCCACTGACTGTTTCCGTTCAACTGCATGGCCACAGCCGATTGATGGAACTGGCTGGTGAGAATAAAGATCGTTTCACTCAGGAACTGCAGCGAGGCATTGGCTTGTTTCTGCTCGCCCGGCATCGCCTGCTCGCCCCAGCCAACACCACTGGAGCAACTGCTCAGGAACTGTGTGGCAAAGCACAATCCGCCTTGCAGCAGGCAGTTGAACTCTCTCCTGAAGATGCTCGTCCGTATCTGTATCTCGCCCTGGTCTGGAGAATGATGCACTTGCAAGGCAACGCTGACTGTGCACTCGAATGTGCATTAATCCGTGCTACATCTACTTCACTGAATGAAGTTGAACGGGTCATGCTTGCAGAGTTGAATATGCATCGGCAGTCACATCACGTCAGTTCTGCCGCCAAATGAGCTTCCGCTGGCTCAAACGCCTGCGCACTCACTGGTGCTTCGTCCACCCTTTTCAAGCGAGATGCCAGATAAACCGTTAACAGAGACATAGCACCTGCCAGCCAGCCAACTATTGGAAATCCTTCCAGCGGCGCCATCGGCCCTGCATGCTGCGTTGCCTGCACCGTCATCGCTGGTTGTTCAGGCAATGCCTGTACCCCCAGTATTAAACCGGAAATGGTGGTAGCCAATCCCATCGCCAACTGCTGAACTGAAGACAGAATGCTCATGAAACCACCACGACGATCACTCGTCGTGCAGGCTGTCACCATTGCCATCACCGGCACCGAGCGGCCTGCGGTGAATACCATCATGATGGTTGTTGCAGTCAGCACCACGTACAAGGGTACCACAGGCAAATGCGTGACCACCAGTAGCGGGATGATGGTCAGCAATGCCAGTACCTGAAACACCCTGAGCTTGCCAAAGCGATCAGCCAGCTTGCCGATGACAGTCATGGATAACAGCGTTCCAATGCCTCCTATCAGATACATCCATTTGATATCCTTCTTGTCCACGCCAACATTAGCAACCATGTAGGATGGCAGAAACGGAATGATAGCAAATGTCGTCATCACCAGGCACGCCATCAGGACGTAGGCTCTCACATGTCCCCAGTCGCTGAGCATGCCCCAGGTGGTTTCCCAGGGCGACAGCCTGCCCCCTGTCGAAATATGGCCGCGAACCTTAGGCAGTAAATACCAGGCCAGCACCAGCAGCATCATGCTTAAACCGGCCAAGGCCATGAACGTATAGCGCCAACTGTAATGCTCCGCCACAATCAACCCAAGTGGTATACCGACAATCGATGCCACCGCAAACGACGACATGATGATTCCGGTTGCCATGCCTCGATGCGAATACGGTATGCCATCACCAATAATCGCCATGATAACACCGCCAAGAATACCACCAGAAAGACCAGCCACCGCACGGCTCATCAGCAGAAAGCTGTACGTCTGCGCCTCGGCACAGAGGAAATTGGCAACAGTGAATATCAGATAGATGGCCAGCAAAGCCGTCTTACGATCAATGCGATCCAGAAACCAGCTTGATAGAAGCCCCGACAGACAAGCCGCATAGGCGTAGGCACTGACCAGGAAACCAAACTCACGGGCCGTCAGGTTCCATTCATCATGAAACTGCGGCGCCAGTGGCATCATGATCACAAAATCGAGTATGTTCGTGAACTGCACGAGCGCCAAAAGTAGAAGTATCAACCATTGAGAAGATGACAGACCACCCGACGAAACTGGTTCTGAAGCCGACTGGCTCATGAGATTATCCGTAAACAGATCGAGCAATCACAACATTGTGCGAAGGAGTATTCTATAAGACTAGCACAATGGCAGTGGGTTCGGCTGAATCGTTTGTGAAATGAAAATGTTCCCCATATGCTCGCGTGCTAGGCTCAGGTCTCCTGACCCTGCCGCTACCAGTACCCTCAAAACAACCACTGCAATCTCAAGAACGGACCATGGAAAGTCAGTCGGCCCGGATCCGAACCGGTGAGCGAACTCATCTGACCAGTTGACCATCCTTCATACCGGTATCCGCCTGATAGTTGCAGAATACCTTCAAAGCCCGGTATGTACATGCTCATTCCAGCCTCAGCATCATAATTCCACAAGGTATCCCAACTGTTGCTGGAACGGGAAGTCACCCCGCTGATGGCGGAGTTCTGATAATACTTCGAATCAAAATTCCCCCATAGCCAGGCGATGTTGCCTTGGGCATAGAGCGTCATCTGCCATGCCGATTCATCGAACATCCAGTAGGGTCTGATGCCGAGCCTGGCGCCGCCCACATAGAAATCGAGTTCACGCTGCGTATTCACCGGCCCGGCAATCGTCAGAGCATGGTTCGTATCAGTAAAGTAAGCCCATGCAAAGCGGCTGCCCATATCTACATCCAAACCAAAAGGCACACCTTCGCCTCCCAGTCGTTCGCGGTACACAATATCGATAGTGTTGAGCCTGATTCGCCGAGACATGCTCGACTCCAGGTCAGGCACACCCACGTTGAAACTTTCACCGACATCCGCACCAAGAAAGCGATAGTTGGCGAAGAAAAGCTGCTCGGCCAATCGCTGCCAGCCTACCGTCAACTGAGGTACCAGAGTTGATTCAAAATCTGTTGGATTGACGGTGCCATTCATTTTTACCGATGCCCACTGCATATCGGCAGCTAAAAAGAATCGCGAATCAATATTCGAAGGAGGCGCGACCAGCGATAGGCCCGGTGCCTGGGCAGAAATAGCCAGGGTTGTGGCAATCAAGAGAATCAAGGCAATGCACGGACGTATCATAAGCCACCTGATCGCGAGTTCTAAGCAAGCTTGTAAATGTAACTATGCTGTGATCTGACACGGCTAGCGTGAGTACACACAAACCGTGATACCCAACCAGCAAGTTCTATTCAGAACCCCCTCACCCCCAACCTCTCTCCCTCGAGGGCAGAGGGGAGAATGAGGTAAACTTGCAAACGGGCTATAACAGCCACTGTCAACCTTGGCAAGACGAGTCATTTCTCGTTAGAATAACGTAGAATTCTTAAGTTTGGCCTCTTTTATCATAACCTTCTCACCTTCCGTTACTTACTTTTAACTAAGATAACCTGTAACCGTTTGCGCGATACTTTTGTGGAGACCATTCCTCATGTTCCGTCGTCGATTGATGACCTTGTCCCTGCTGGTAGCCAGCGTGGCGGGTTTGGTGTGGGCCAGCGACAAAGCACCCGTCACCAGTAATGCCAAGCTCTTTAACTCGCTCGATTCCGAAACCCGCATCATGTCCGACATTTATTACCTCACCAGTGATGAATGCGAAGGACGAGGCAGTACGACGGCAGGTATCCACCTGGCCGCTGATTATATTGTCAGCCGACTGAAACAGGCCGGTCTGCAGCCCGCCGGTGTCGATGGCACGTACTTCCAGCCATACGATTTCAAACTGGCAGGGCCCCGGCTCGGCAACAATAATCAGTTGCAGTTCACCGTTGGAGACAAGACTGTTACTTGCGCAGCTTCCGACATGCAGGTACTTGGTGCAGGCAACGCCGGATCGCTCGAAAAAGCCAATGTCGTCTTTGCTGGTTTCGGTCTGACCAGCGATGAACCCGCCTATGATGATTACGCCAATCTCACCGTGCAGGGCAAGGTGGCTATCATTCTCCGCAAAGGTCCTCGCCAGGATGAAAAAGCTGAGCATAAATTCGGCGAAGACCTGATGAGTCTGAATGCAAAGATTCGCAAGGCCACCGAAAAGAAAGCTGCAGCTATTATCCTGGTGAATGATTCCACCAGCACGAAGGAAAAAGATGACCTGCTGACCTTCAATTTTGCAGGCACCCGTGCCAACAGCGGTACACCTCCGGTATTCATGGTCAAACGCACCGTCGTGGACAACCTCCTCAAAGAAGCTGGCATGGATTCACTGAACGCACTCGAAGACAAGATGGCGAAGGATCTGAAGACCACCAGTTGCGAAATCAAGGATGTCACCGTTAACTTGAAAGCTGACATCAACCGCGATGGCATCAAGATCAACAACATCATTGCCACCGTGCCTGGCGCAGGCGACCTGGCTGATGAAGTTGTTGTCGTTGGTTCCCATTACGATCACGTTGGGCGTGGCGAAACCGGCTCACTGGCCCGCAGCAAGGAAATTCATCATGGTGCAGATGACAATGCATCAGGCAGTTGCTGCAATCTGGAAATTGCCCGCCGCTGGCAGGAACTCCAGTCTGGCCCCAATGCCCAGAAGAACCGCCGTCGCGTCGTCTTCCAGTGGTATTCCGCTGAAGAATGGGGATTGATCGGCTCCGCCTACTATGTGCAGAATCCATTGTTCCCATTAGAGAAGACTGCCTCCATGCTCAACCTCGACATGGTCGGTCGGCTCGGCTTTGATGAAAATAAGGTAGGCAAAAACCTGGATGCTGATGGCATCAAGCGGGCACAGGAAAAACGATACCCTCTCGAAATCAACGGCGCCACCTCTGCGAAAGAGTTTGAAGCATTGATCGATAAAGCCAATGCTGATCTGCAGGTTGAAGTGATCAAGCCACGCTCCAGCCAGTTCTTTGGCGCCAGCGATCATTACTCCTTCTACAAGAAGAACATTCCCGTGCTCTTCTTCTTCACGGGCATGCACCCCCAGTACCATCGCCCCACCGATGTCTGGCAAACGGTCAACATCAAGGGCATCCGCCAATGTGCTGAACTGGGCCAGAACATACTGGAAGGCCTGGCAACCATGCCTCGCCCTGTTTTCCAGAAACCAACCACCACCACTCCGAGCAGGCAACGCAATGCCAATCCGCCTGCCAAGAAAGCAGAACCTGCGAAGAAGGTGGAACCTGCCAAAAAGCCGGATAATGATCCCCACGCAGGTGCTGCAGGCAACCCCGATCTGCCTCGTGTGAAGGTTCCCCGCATGGGCATTATCTTCGACTACAACGACCCAGGCCCAGGCGTGATGGTCGATAATGTCACTGATGGCAAACCCGCTCAGAAAGCCGGCATCAAGGCAGGTGACCGCATTCTGAAAATCAACGACAAGGAAATCACCGCCATGAATGAAGGAGAGAACAGCTACATGAAAGTGATGGCTGCCTTCAAACCCGGCCAGGAACTGACTCTTCTGGTGGAACGCAAGAGTTCACCAGAAAAGTTGAAGTTCAAAGTGGTGGGCGAGTAGTTTCCGATAGTACATGGTAGTAACCGCACAACAGCCCCTAGGCAAACAAGCCCAGGGGCTGTTATGATGTACTGAGTCAAATACAGTTGAGAGATTGTCATGCCAACGGCGGTTAAGAAACATCGGAGATTAGCCAAACAAGCTCCCGCTCACAGCAATGGCGTAACTGCACTGTCGCGCACCATGGCCGATCTCGTCAAGGAATTGGGAAGCATCAAACCCCATCGGATTCTGCTGACACCAACTCCAGGCACTGCCACCGAAGCTGATCTGATTCGTTTGATGGAAAGCGAGCCCAAACGACTCTGCGAATTGGTGAACGGAACTCTGGTGGAGAAAACCATGGGGATGAATGAGTCGCGGCTGGCATTCGATCTGGGGTATTTTCTCAAGCATTACCTAATGCAGCACGACATTGGCTTCCTGACCGCCCCCGATGGACCGTTTCGCATCTCTCCGCGAACCATCCGCATGCCCGATATTGCCTATCTCTCATGGAAACACTTTCCCCATCGTGCCCGTGATCTGGATAAACACCCCGTGAGTGATGTCGTTCCAGAACTCGCTATCGAGATTATCAGCAAGTCCAATACCAGGAAAGAGATTGAGAACAAGCTTAAAGAGTACCTTTCCGCCGGCGTGCAACTCGTCTGGATCATCGACCCCCGCAAACGCACTGTCGCTGTTTACCGCGCTGATGGCACCTCGGAAGTATTGGATCACAAAGGCAAACTCACTGGTGAAGTTGTGCTACCTGGGTTTAAACTGGAGATCAGCAGGTTTCTGTAATAGTTGGGTGCCATGGTTTCGTCGTACTCGACGTAACCATGCTGGTCTGGCACAGCCCCTTGACTTGGCGAATTTGAGTAAACATCCATGCGTATAAAACTCGATTATGGCCGAACGGGACTCTGGGTCGATCTGCCCGATCATTGTCAGGGGCCACTCAAGATCAAGCCAGCTCCGCCGCTGGAGAACCCGGCACAGGCTATCGAAGCCGCCATCGCTAATCCCATTGGCACCAGGCCGCTCGCGGAGTTAGCCAAAGGCAAGAAATCCGCCTGCATCGTCATCTGCGATATCACCCGACCTGTACCCAACAAGCTGATTCTGCCACCGCTACTCAAAACGATTGAAGAGAGCGGCATTCCCCGTGAAAAGATCTGCATCCTCATCGCCACCGGCTTGCATCGCCCCAATGAAGGCGCGGAACTCGAAGAGATGGTCGGCAGCGACATCATGCAGAACTACCGCATCGAAAATCACTTTGGCAAACGCCTAGAGGAACACATCTACCTTGGCGAATCACCTCGCGGCGTGCCGATGTGGATCGACCAGCGTTACATGAAAGCAGAACTCAAAATCACCACCGGCCTGATTGAACCGCACCTGATGGCGGGTTACTCAGGCGGACGCAAAGTCATTTGCCCAGGCATTGTCGCTCTTGAAACCGTCAAAATCTGGCACGGGCCAACATTCCTCGAAAACCCCAATGCTGACTGTGGCATACTCGATGGCAACCCCGTGCATGAAGAAAACACCTACATCGCCAAACAAGCCGGGTGCGATTTCATCGTTAACGTCTGCCTGGATGGCGACCGTCAAGTTACTTGGGTCGGCGCGGGCGACATGGTCGTCGCCTGGATGGAAGGCGTGCTCTTCTGCGAACAGGTGGTCAAAGCCAAACTGCCTGAACCGGTTGATGTCGTTGTCACCAGTTGTGCGGGCTACCCGCTCGATACCACCTGGTACCAGGCAGTCAAAGGCCTGACCGGCGCTTTGCCCATCGTCAAAAAGGGTGGCACTATCATCCTCGCTGCATCGCTCAGCGAAGGGATAGGCAGCCCGGAGTTTCAGCACCTCATTCACGACAATTCCGACCTGGATGTCTTCATCCAGCGCATCATGGGTAAGGACTACTTCGTGATGGATCAATGGCAGCTCGAAGAACTGGCCAAGGTGCTGCGGCAATGCAAAGTGAAAGTAGTCAGCGACGGCCTGTCGGCTGAAACCTTGCGTCAATGCCACGTAGAACCCGCAACTACCGTCGAATCAGCAGTGGCGGAATGTTTGCAACAGTACGGTGCCAACGCCAGCCTGGCTGTCATCCCCAAGGGGCCGTATGTAATGCCGGTGGTAGCAGTGTAAATTCATAAAATGATGTAACAAAGACAATACTCTTAACAACTGCATTGTTGATGTTAAAGAACTTCTGTCCATCTGCTATTTGTACACTTGTATAATACAAATAAATTCGTTTAAACTTGAATTTGTTCGCAGCATGTTTGAAATTATTAACAGAGGTAAATATGGCCGACGATTTCTTCAACGAACAAACAGATCAATCTCAAGTCAAAGCCACAATTGTCGCTAAATACTTCTGGGCTTGGGCTACTATTATCAGCAAAACAAAGGGAAAAATCGGAATTGATAGGCGAATCGCATACATCGATTTATTTGCTGGACCAGGGCGTTACAAGAGCGGCGCGAAATCCACTCCCCTGTTGATTTTGGAACAAGCGATCAATGATCCACAATTCCATGATTGCCTCGTCACGTACTTCAATGACAAAGATAGCGCGTCATCAAGTACTTTAAAGAAGGCGATTTCGGAACTTCCTGGAATTGAACGCCTAAAGTACAAACCTCAAGTTCAATCACAGGAGGTTGGAGAGCAAATCGTCAAGAAATTTGAAGAACTCAATTTCGTCCCAACCTTATTCTTTGTTGATCCTTGGGGCTACAAAGGTCTCTCATTGCGATTGATAAATTCTGTATTGAAAGACTGGGCTTGTGAATGCATCTTTTTCTTCAACTACACAAGAGTCAATATGGGAATAAGTAATCCTGTGGTTAAAGAACACATGGAGGCACTGTTTGGAAAAGGACGAGCCGAGTCTGTATCGAAACGATTGGAATGTTTGTCAGCAGAGAAGCGAGAATTGGCGATCGTTGAGGAGATTTGCTCAGCATTAAAGGAGATGGGTGGAAGATATGTGTTGCCATTTACCTTTAAAACAGCGAATGGATCGCGGACCAGCCACCATCTGATCTTTGTAAGCAAGCATCCTCTTGGGTATGGGATCATGAAGGAAATAATGGCAAGGGAGAGTTCAACGTCTGATCAAGGTGTCGCAAAATTTGAATATAATCCTGCTGATGTTGATCAACCGTTACTATTCGCGCTCACTCAACCTTTGGATGACTTGCGAAATCTTCTCCTCCAAAAATATACAGGGAAGCAGATGTCAGTGCAACAGATATTTGATGATCACAATGTAGATACACCTTACATTCTAAAAAACTACAAAGAGGTTTTGAGAACACTTTTTGAAGAAGGTGCTGTTGACGCATCCAGACCGTTGGGTAAAAGCATTCGGAAGAATACTTTTCCAGAAGATGTTGTGGTATCCTTTCCAGAGGCAAACCAATGAGTATCTCCTCCACCATCGAATGGACCGACGCGACCTGGAACCCAGTGCGTGGTTGCACGAAGATCAGTCCCGGCTGCAAGCACTGCTATGCGGAAACCTTTGCAGAACGTTTTCGTGGTGTGCCTGGGCATCCCTATGAACAGGGTTTTGACCTGAAGCTGATTCCTGAAAAGTTGAGTGAGCCGCTGAAGTGGTCATCGCCTAAGAAAATTTTCGTCAACTCGATGAGCGATCTGTTCCATCCTGAAATACCTGACGACTACATTGTCCAGGTAGTGCGTGTCATGGAAGTGGCAGATTGGCATACTTATCAGGTGCTCACCAAACGGGCGGATCGGCTCGCGAATCTGCTCAACACCAGGTTCAGAGATATCGCTCTACTCAAGCACATCTGGTGGGGTGTCAGCGTGGAGGATCGCAAGTATGGGTTGCCTCGCATCGATCATCTCCGTTCCACACCTGCTGCCATGAAGTTCCTCTCGGTGGAACCGCTTCTGGAACACCTGGGGCCGATCAACCTCAATGGTATCAACTGGGTCATCGTCGGCGGCGAAAGTGGCCACGGCGCCAGACCACTCGATCCATCATGGGTTGTCGACATTCGCAACCAGTGCAACGAGGCCAACGTCGCCTTCTTCTTCAAACAATGGGGTGGCGTGCGGAAGAAAGCAGCAGGCCGCATGCTCGAAGGCAGAACCTATGATGACTACCCCCGCATTATGACCAATCCGATTCAACCCAGGAAATGGCGGCTCGAGATGATTGAGGAGTTGGCAGCGTAGCTTACCATGCCCTTCCAGGCATGGATAAAATCAAAGGCTCCATTGGTTACTTGCAACTGGCAGCCCGCAGCGCCAGCAAGGGGCGATGTGCAATGGCTCTCAGTTATTGCAGGTTTCCCCTCGCTCGCGCTTCGGGCTGCCAATCTCCAACCACACCACGCAATCGCTATTGCATCTTTTCGCACCCTCTGCTATCTAACGAATTAGTTCTAACGAATTAGATGACAGGAGATGGCCGATGGCACGGCTGCCAAGTAAGGACCTCACCGAGCGTGAGCTGCAGATCATGCATGTTTTCTGGAAGCGAGGAGAATGCACCGCTCAGGAAGTGCAGGTTGAACTCAACAAAAAGAAGCTGAACCTCGCTTACACCACGGTGGCAACGCTGGTTCGCATCCTGGTCGACAAGGGACACCTGAGCATCGCTCATCAGGAAAAGCCATTTCGTTACCAGGCTAAGCAGCCTTACGAGAAGGTCTCAGGTCGAATGCTCGATAACCTGGTAGAGCAGGTATTTCACGGCTCCCGCAAACAACTGGTTTTGAGACTGATGGAAGACAGTCCGTTGCCTCGCAAAGAGCAGGCTGCACTAGAGAAACTGCTGGAGGAACTCTCATGATGCACTCTCTACTCGAATGGATGTCACCCGTTCGTCAATCAGCTCTCGAATTGATCGCTCAAGTCACGCTCTGGGCCACGGCTGGGCTGCTAGTGTACCTGGCCTGCAAGCGCATGGTTGCCAGTTGCAGATATCTTCTCCTTTGTTTTTGCCTGGGGATACTGGCGTTGTCGGTGCTGATACTGTTTCCCCTGCAGCTCTGGAACCTGCCTGCATCCTGGCGGACAGCAACCTCTACTGTCACCGGCAATTGGACGGTAACAACAGAATCTGAGACAACACTGGAACCATCCACCTCTCTTTCACCTGTCTCAGCTGAGCCAGTCTCGATACCAACGGGATTGAGTTTCGGCGATGTGACCTCGGTGGTAATTGCCCTGCTTGCTTTGCTGGTAACTGCTTCGTTACTGCGATGGTTACTCGGAATTATCGCACTCGAACATTGGCGGCGAAGCAGTGTTACCATTGATGATGCGTTGCTTCTTCAGCAGGCATCGCAACTTTGTGAGCACATGGGCATTCGTCAGTCTGTTGCATTGCGTGTTTCTCCATTCCTGGGGTCGCCAGCTACGATTGGCTGGTGGCGACCGACGATTCTGCTGCCCGCCACCTGGACTGAATGGCAAAAAGATGAATGCAAGGCGGTACTGGCCCACGAGTTGGCTCACGTCCGCAATCGGGATTTTCCTCTCTGGCTTGCTGTTCAATTTGCTGCAGCACTTCACACTTATCACCCTCTGGTTCGCTACCTGGTGAGACAACTGCTGGGCGAACTCGAACTGGCTGCTGATCGGCTGGCTGCCCCTTTTGCAGGTGGGACAACCCACTACATGCGTACCCTGTGCCAACTCGCACTTCGGCATGGACGCCGAAGAGCAGGCACCTTGACCCTGGCACTCTTTCCAGTGCAAATCCCTTTGTCATGGAGGATGATGATGTTACGTTCACCAAAAACATTCAGGCTGACGCACGGCATCTGGAGCCGACTTTGCCTGGCAGGTCTCTTGGCAACGCTAGCGGTAGCCATCTCAGGTTTCCGCACAGGGACTGTGGCAGATGAGAAGGAGACTGATAGCATAGTTTACTTTAGACCCCAGCCGCATCCGAATTCACGCGTCGTCAACATGAAAGTGATGATAGTGGAGATGAAGGAAGCTGATTTGCACAAGCTTGCCTTCCATCAACAGAAAAATTTGCCCGCCACGATATTCATCTCAAAAAGCATGGAGGAGATCAAAAAGCAACTGGCTGGAATCTCTTTCAAAGAAACAGTACCTTCTTGCACCAGGTCCGCTTGGAGTGAAGTTCCAACAGGTATCTGCCTCTCCAGAAAGGAAACGGAAGACAAAGTGTTCTTAGTCACCCCCTGCGTTACTGATGAAGGCCAATCAATTGAATTGAAATCCAGTTTCGCGACCGTTAAGAAAAATCCCCATCCAGAAATGCCGGTCGTTGATCTAGAAATATCCAGCAGGATGCAGATTGGACAATGCGCCTGCTTCGTAACATCTTGCGATGATGCTGATAAGAAAGATCTGGTTCGAGTAACCTTTGTCTCGGTTCCATCAGTGCACCCGGTTACTAAGGATACGGTGAAAGCTGAGAACAAACAGAACTATGAGATTAATGTCTGGATAGCCGAAGTGAAACAGGATCAATTTCAGAAACATCTCAAGGAGCGGGCAGGAAGTCAATCAGACAAGCTGTC
The DNA here is from genome assembly GCA_016795155.1 of Planctomycetia bacterium. Lineage (NCBI taxonomy): Bacteria > Pseudomonadati > Planctomycetota > Planctomycetia > Planctomycetia bacterium. Next base: position 56,923 of record JAEUIE010000008.1, read on the forward strand.
GGAACAGGATCGAAAGCTCGTTCTTACTGGCGACGATTTCGAACAGTTCATGACTCTCGTGATGTCTGATGTCAGAAACTGCGTTCTCGCAACTCCCAAATTAGTCACTATTGCCGGCAGGCCAGCGAGGATTGAAATTGGTCAAAAGCCAGGTAAGTGTTTTTCCATTGGTTGCCTGCTGAAACAATTTACCAAGGATCAGATCGAACTGACTTTGAGTCAGGAAATAACCGTACCAGGCAAGAACACTGACAGGGAGCTTTTGATCTCGCAAGGCTTTACGGTAGCCCTGGCTGAGGACAAGTACTTCTGTTTCAGCAACGATGCGACAGCAACCACCAGACTGAAAGAAGGGATGACGATGGTTACGATGGTGAAAGTCAGGAAAGCCTCGCCATCGCCAGCAGACAAGTAATTGAACACCAAAAACAAGCCGAGCACTCTCATGCTCGGCCTGCCTGCTTATATAGCAAACGGATTACTTTTTCACCTCAAACTCCGCATCGACTACGTCGTCCTTGCCTTTGTCGCCTGCGGGGGAGGCGCCGCCTGGGCCAGGTTCAGCGCCGGGCTGGCCCTGTGAGCCCTTGTAAAGCTGTTGCGACATCGCGTAGCTGGCCTGCTGCAGGGCATCCAGTGCCTGTTTCATGGCTGCCACGTCTTCGCCCTTGGCTTCGGTGCGAACTTTCTCTATCGCACTGGTGATGGGTGCCTTATCGTTTTCCGCCAGCTTGTCGCCCATATCCTTGAGCAGTTTCTCGGTTTGATAAGCCATCTGTTCGCACTGGTTGCGAGTCTCAGCCAGTTCGCGTTTCTTCTTGTCGTCAGCGGCATGCAACTCCGCATCTTTACGCATCTTGTCGATCTCGGCAGCATTGAGACCTGAAGATGCTTCGATGCGAATCTTCTGCTCCTTGCCGGTACCCAGATCCTTGGCACTCACATTCAGGATACCGTTGTGATCGATATCGAATGCCACCTCGATCTGCGGCGTGCCTCGTGGAGCAGGGGGGATGCCATCCAGATTGAAGATGCCGAGCATCTTGTTGTCTGCAGCCATCTCCCGCTCGCCTTGAAACACCTTGACGGTAACCGAAGGCTGGCTGTCTTCTGCGGTCGAGAAGACATTCTTCTTCTGGCAAGGAATAGTCGTGTTGCGTTCGATCATCTTGGTCATCACGCCACCCAGGGTTTCAATACCCAGGGAAAGCGGAGTGACGTCGAGTAGCAATACTTCCGACTTGGCGCCAAGCAGAAGCTGTGCACCCTGGATCGCAGCGCCGATGGCAACCACTTCATCAGGATTCACGCCTCGGTGAGGTTCCTTGCCAAAGATTTCCTTCACCACCTGCTGCACGCGCGGAACACGGGTCATACCACCCACGAGTACGACTTCGTCGATCTCGCTGGCTTTGAGGCCCGAGTCCTTCAGTGCCTTCAGCACCGGTGCCTTGCAGCGTTCGATCAGATGTTCAGTCATCTTCTCGAACTGAGCCCGGCTCAGCGACAGTTGCAGGTGTTTCGGCCCGCTCGCATCTGCAGTGATGAAGGGCAGATTGATTTCGGTATTGGCCTGCTGCGACAGATCCTTCTTGGCGCGTTCGGCAGCTTCCTTCAGTCGCTGCATGGCCATCGGGTCTTTACGCAGATCAATACCCTGCTGTTTCTTGAATTCATCAGCACACCAGTTGATGAGGACATCATCCCAGTCATCACCACCCAGGTGGGTATCGCCATTAACCGATTTCACTTCGAAAATGCCATCGCCTACATCGAGGATGGAGATATCGAACGTACCACCACCCAGATCGAAGACAGCAATCTTTTCGTTCTTCTTGCTATCCAAGCCATAAGCCAGGGAGGCAGCAGTAGGTTCATTGATGATACGCATCTTCTGCTTGATCATCTTGCCATCTTTACCTTCAATCTCCCATTCGGGATCAAAGCCTGCAATGACAGCAGCATCAATGGTCGCCTGGCGCTGAGCATCATTGAAGTAGGCAGGCACGGTGATAACCGCCTTGCGTACCTTGTGGCCCAAGTAGGCTTCAGCAGCTTCCTTGAGTTTGCGGAGGACGAGCGCGGAAATTTCAGGAGGCGTCTGTGTCTTGTCGCCTACCTGAACCTTGACGAGATCATTGGCGCCGCCAACAATCTGGTAGGGAACCAGCTTCTCTTCCGATTCCACTTCGTTATGTCGGCGACCCATGAATCGCTTGATCGAATAAATGGTTCGCTTAGGGTTGGTAACCGCCTGCCGCTTGGCAGGGTCGCCCACGAGAATGTCGCCTTTGTCAGTAAACGCCACCACGCTGGGGGTGATGCGATTACCTTCCTGATTGGCAATAACCTTGGGCTCGTTACCTTCCATCACTGCCACGACGGAGTTGGTGGTACCAAGGTCAATACCTATGATTTTCTCTTCAGCCATTGAGTTTGTTTCCTTATGTCAGAGTGTTGTTTTGGCGGATTGGAGTTAAAACGTACTGTATTGAGCAATAGCTATTCCATTCAAATAAACAAACTCGATGAATTGACGTAACTATATGATATATAAACACATAAATGTTACGAAATATTCCATGCAATGCACTGTCGATTGTCAATTTGGCACACCACTTCCTAAAAGGCATTTTTCATTCTATGCCAAAATGACATCTGATAGAAGAATCACTCGAAATTAACCATCATTTTTTACATTTAGTTCAGGTATTTGTTGACACCTGAACTGTACACCTTAGAAAATGACAAATGTTCAGTTCCAGGCAGCACATTGAGTTACCACATGTCGAAAAAACCTGAAGTGAATCCCGCTAAGGTAGCCCAGCAGCTTAAATCATTGCGATCCCAGATCGACAAGCTTGATCTGCAGATACTCAAGCTGATCAATGAGCGGGCTGAATGTGCTGTTGAAATTGGCCAGCTAAAGACAGATACACAATCCGAAGTCTTCTCGCCAGCACGCGAAGAGGAAGTGATTGCCAACCTGTTGAGCAACAACAAAGGCCCGTTACAGCCTGTCACCATCCGGGCCATTTATCGCGAACTGATGAGCGGTGCCCGTTCACTTCAGAAACTCCTCAAAGTCGCCTTCCTTGGACCAGAATACAGCTACAGTCACATTGCCTCCATTGAACGCTTCGGGCACGGCGTGGAATTTGTCGGCGTAGGCAGCATTCCTGCCGTCTTTGATGAAGTAAACCGAGGCCACGCTGATTACGGTGTGGTGCCACTGGAAAATTCAACTGATGGCCGCATTGCTGACACTCTCGACCAGTTCCTGAGCCTGCCTCAGATTCGCATCTGTGCTGAAGTTCGCCTTCGTATTCATCACAACCTGCTGGCCAATTGCCATCAACAGGAAATCCGTCGGGTCTACAGTAAGGAACAGGCGCTCTCGCAAACCCGCAACTGGCTGAGCAAGAATGTACCCCAGGCCCAACTGATTCCTGTGAACAGCACTTCTGCTGCTGCCGAGTTAGCACTTCGCGAACCGGGTGCCGCCGCCGTCGCCAGCCGACAAGCTTCCGTCCGGTACGGCATCAAGATGCTGTTTGAACATATCGAAGACAACCCCCAGAATGAAACCCGCTTTGCTGTCATTGGCAAGAACATGGCGGATCGTTCGGGCAAAGACAAGACAGCTCTGGTGTTCCAGACTTCCAATCATCCAGGCAGCCTGCTCGATGCCTTGCTGGTATTCAAGAACAACAAAATCAATCTGAGCATGATCGAAAGCTTCCCCGCCCGCACCGGCAAGGGGGAATACGTGTTCTTCGTTGACTTTGAGGGGCATGTTGACGACGTTAAGGTCAAGAAGACTCTTGATGCTCTCGAGAAACACAGTAAGCAGATTGTCATTCTGGGTTCGTTCACCCAGACGGATGCACTTGAATAGACATCATTTACTCCTGCCCTTACCAAGGGGAGGCTGGGTGGAGTTTTAAATTTACCCCCTCCAACTCCCCCTTGTAAAGTGGGAGAGTATACAATTGCCCCATCTGCAAGATTTCATGTTACCTACTCTTGCTATTGGACAACAGCCCGTTCATGATCTAATCTAAAGCAAGTAGCGATAAGTAGATAGGATGCCTTCCTACGATTGACTTGTTTGCTTCGCCCAGGGTACCAGTATGTCACTGGTCAGAGAACCAAATGCCGAGCCTATTCCAGGGTATCGACTCATCGAGCCGCTGGGGAGTGGCGGCTTTGGCGAAGTGTGGAAATGCGACGTCCCAGGCGGCATCTACAAAGCCATCAAATTTGTCTTCGGCAACCTGCAAGGCTCAGAGAACGAAGCTGTCCGTGCCGAGCAGGAACTCGCTGCTCTCGAACGTGTCAAGAACATCAGGCATCCGTTTCTGGTCAATGTAGAACGCGTTGAACAGATTGAAGGCGAACTCGTCATCGTCATGGAGTTGGCCGACAAGGACCTTCGCGATCTGCTCAACGAATATCGCGCCAATGGCCAGGTGGGCATCCCCCGTTCGGAACTACTCTCCTACCTGCGTGATGCTGCCGAAGCACTCGACCTGATCCACAACCAATACAACCTTCAGCATCTCGATATCAAGCCGAGCAATCTCTTCCTGGTCAGCAATCGAGTGAAAGTCGCAGACTTCGGACTGGTTAAAGCCCTCGAAGGGCGAGGCAACACCACTAACAGCGGTTTGCTCGGCGGCATCACACCGGCCTATGCATCACCTGAAACATTCCAGGGCGACCTCAGCAAGCACAGCGATCAGTATTCTCTGGCCATTGTGTTTCAGGAACTGCTGACAGGCAGTCTGCCTTTCACCGGCAAAAGCGCTCGCCAGCTTATGCAGCAGCACTGCATGCAGGAGCCTGATCTGAAGCCTTTGCCACCCAGCGACCGGGCCGTGGTGGCCCGGGCACTTTCGAAAGATCCGCAACAGCGGTTTCCCAGTTGCCTTGATTTCATCGGAGCACTCGTTAGAGCTACTCCCGGCGCCCGCACCTGGGCTACGATGGAAGATCTGTTCATCGAGGCAAACGATGAAGAACAGCCTTCAGGCAAATCGCAACTTGCGAAAGCCATCCGGGCTACCCCCGGCGCAAGGCCCTCGCGACCCGGCCCGCTCCGCCCCACCTATTTAATTGGCTTGGGCGATTACGGCCGAGAAGCTCTGCAGGCTGTTCGCTACCGGATTATTGACAGGTTTGGTGGGCTCGATCGTGTGCCCTGCTGGAAATACATCTACATCGATTCTGACCCGAAGTCGGTCAACGATGCTTTGACCGGTCCGCCTGAACAATCCTTCCAGCCTCAAGAAATTTATCACGCGCCACTCAGCGGCGTGGCAGGCTATCGTAAACATCGGCAATCACTCGAACTCATCTCCGAATGGCTGCCTCCCGAACGCCTTTACAGCATCCCCCGTTCACTCGCCGTTTCCGGGGTTCGTACGCTCGGTCGACTGGCTCTCACTGAGAATCATCTACGCATCGCATCGAAACTGAAACGTGATATCCAGGCTCTTCTTGACGTGGATGGCCTGGAACAGACCGCCACTATGACCGGTCTGGAACCAGGCATTGAAACGCCCCAGATTCTGATCTTCGCTGCCACAGGCGGAGGTACCGGTAGTGGCATGCTCGTCGACATCGCTTACACCTGTCGTCGCCTGCTTCAGGAACAGGGTATTGGTGAGCAGGATATTTTTGCTTACCTGTTTTGCGGTGCACCGAGCGATCTTTCCACCCCACCCAGCGAAAAAGCCAACACCTACGCAGCACTGGCCGAAATCCATCACTATAGCCACCCCGATACTTTATTTACCGCCAAGTATCGCCCCGGCATGCAGCTCATGGAAGATTCTGGTGCGCCGTTCCAGAGTGTCTATCTCACTCGAGTGGGCCGTCGCAGCCCCGGCACGGTTCGCGAAGTCGCGTCCCGCATGGCCAGTTATGTCTTCAACGATCTGGCTACACCCCTGGGACGCATGCTCACTCCGTCCCGAGTTCAACAGTATGCCAAAATTGGCACCGTCTTCCGCAGTTTCGGTACCTACAACGTCTGGTATCCTCGCGGTTTGATGTTGCGTATCGCCTCCCGCCAGGCGGTGCAACGGCTCATCCGTCTCTGGCTTCGCGACGATGCTACGCAGCGACATGCCGAAGTGGAACGGGAATGCACAGCACTTCTAAACGAAAATAACTGGCAGCCTGAAGCCATGGCCCTGCGTGTGGAACAGGTTGCCATGGAAGAAGCGGGTGGAGAGGGCACGCCAGCCCAGCTCATCGAAAGTTTTTTGGCACAACTGGCCCAGCAGGCTGAAAGCGGTTTTGCCCGCAACGAACCTAACACCTGGTGCCGCGATGCCCTTCAGCGTATGCGCGAATGGGCAGGTGGTGCGGGAACCTCCGGTCCCGGCAGCGATTGGCAACGCAGCAAACTCGACCGACTCTATCTCGATAGCGCTGAAAAGGTAGCAGGTGAATATGCTGCCATCCTCAATCGCCCGGCACGTAGGCTCTTTAACACCCCGGGCGACCGCATGGCAATCGCCCATGCTGCTTACGAAAAACTCGGCTTGCAACTCAATGCAATTGTTGAGAAGTATCAATTGGAAGTAGAGCAACAGCGACATGTCTCGGCACAGAGCCACCAGAAAGTCAGCCAGGCTCTGGAAGATACCCTCGCCGGCGTGAGGAGCTTCAGCTTCTTCCCTGCCAAGCGCATGCAAAGGCTGTTGCAGCAGTTCCTCGATGCCGTCGTTCACTTCACGCGCGACAGGCTCAAGGAATATACCCTGCGGGCCATCGAACTGATCTATCGCACCTTGGCGGCACGTATCAGCGAACTGCAGCGCGATCTGAAATTCTGCGGCCAGCGACTCAAGACTCTTGAACAGTCGCTCATCACCGCTGCCTCGGAACAAGATCTTACCAGCGCCAGCATGGATACTTTCGGTGGAAAATCGAACGACATCTCCTCCTCGCAGATGTCGAGCAGCCAGATTCTCCGCGATGCCGCCATGGTGCTTGCTTCCCGCATCGTGCTTCCCGAAGGGCAGACCGATCTGGAACAGGCAGCTACCCGCTTCCTTGCCTCAGTGCCTGCAACAGCCTGGGGCGAACTCGACATGTACCTGCAGGAAAATGTCATGAAGCCTATGGGAGGACTCTTCTCCCTGTGCATGAACAACAGCGATCTTTCCCGTGCGCTCAATGGCCCGCTGCTTCAGGGTACTGCCACCTATCTGAATCAGCATCTGGAAGTCACCGATGTCTGCCAGGCGGAACTCTCTACCGCACAAGCCCTCGGTGTCGACCTCGCCGCACAGACCAAGGTATTCCATCACCTGGCTACGCCCAGCATTGCCTCGAAGACGCCTCCCACAGAACAGAGCGATTTCCTTCTCGTACCCTCCACCGATGCCGGCAAGCACTTCACCGAACTTGCTGTCAAAGCACTCGATACGCTCAAAGTCATGCCGATCAGCGTCGTCACCGACATCTTCATCTGCCGCGAGCAAGGCAACCTGACCGTCAGCGACATGCAGCAGGTCTTCCAGCATTGCACCGACGACTACGAACAGAACAAATCATCCCTCGTCTCCTCCCCCCACAGCCGCATGGACACCCAAGACTGGCTACCGCTTGAGTAGGCTTCAGGATAGAGGGTTGAGGGGTCAGGATTCTCCCCTTTCTCAAACAGTAGAAGAATGCAAACAGCACGGCCCATTGACCGTGCTGGAATCGTATATCTGCATTCCTAGGTGACTTGGCCTACTTCGCAGCCCCTGCGCTTTCCACGACAACGCCCTTCTTGCGTTCGCGGATGCGGGTGGCCTTGCCTACTCGGTCGCGCAGGTAATAGAGTTTGGCTCGGCGGACGATGCCGGAGCGTTTCACGACTACCTTGGCAATCTTGGGGGAATGCATCGGAAAGGTTCTCTCGACGCCCTGGCCATCCACCAGTCGGCGGACGGTGAACATTTCGCGGTTGCCGGTGCCTTTCATGGCAATCACGGTGCCGGAGTAAATCTGGATGCGACGTTTTTCGTTGCCTTCCTTATCGTACCCTTCGAGAATCCACTGGTGGACATCGATGGTATCGCCCACATTGAACTTGGCAATCTGCTTGCGATCTTCTTCTTTTTTCAGTGCTGTAGCTTCCACTTTGGAAAGTAATGCACCACGCTTGAGAGCCATGTCAGTCTTCCTTTATTCTCTGTCGTTCTGATGTCGCTCAGCTGTTCGCTGAGCAGATTGTTCTTGTCGCCACGCTGCTATGGCTTCATGATTTCCCGAGAGCAGCACCTCAGGCACCCTATGTCCTCGAAAGTCGCGAGGCCTGGTGTAGTGCGGGTATTCCACCACACCAGCCTGGCTGTGACTTTCCTCCGTCACGCTTTCCTCGTCTCCCAGTACGCCGGGAACATATCGCAGCACCGTGTCAATCACCACCATGGCAGCCACCTCACCGCCATTGCAGATGAAATCACCGATGCTGATTTCGCGAGGCTTCAGGATCTCCTTGATCCGTTCATCGAAGCCTTCGTATCGCCCGCAGAGTAGTAGCAGCCTGGGTTTAGCTGCCAGCTCCTGCACCAGCGATTGCGTCAGCCTTTCGCCCTGCGGCGTCATCATGAGGAGTGTCCCCTCATGTTCCGCCAGCGGCCTGATGCCTTCCACTGCCTGAACCACCGGTTCGGGCATCAGCACCATGCCAGGGCCACCGCCAAAGGGGCGATCATCCACCTGCCTGTACTTTCCCGACGCCCAGTCGCGAAAGTCCCACAAATGAATGTCTACCAGGCCCTTCTCAATGGCACGCTTCAGGATGCTCTGCGTCAGATACCCTGAGAACATGCCGGGGAAGAGAGTCAACACGTCGAAACGCATGATAGTCTCTTCCTGGAATAACCGCCGTTATACCTTGGCTTTATTGGGATCGAGAGGTACATGGCCGGAGATCGTTTCGGTCTTGGCCTGTTCCTCGAATTTCTTCATGAATTTATCGATAATCACCTTGCATCGGTGGGTAGGTTGAGCGCCCACGCTCAGCCAGTACTTGATGCGTTCGGGATTCAGCACGACAGTCTTGTCGTTATCCTTCACATGGGGATCGTAAGTCCCTAATTCTTCGATAAACCGCCCATCATTTGGCTGGCGTTTATCCATGGCACACATGCGGAAGAAGTGCCGGTGTTTTCGGCCCTGTACCCGCAAACGAATCACAACCACGACGTAACTCCTTCACACGCTAGGTGTTATGTGCAATACGCATGGCGCGTACCGCAAGCGTTGGGAACCTACTATCTTGCGAACTTGGTGAGGGTTTGGCCAGTGCCACATGAAGGATTTCTTCACTGGTACTGGCAATCGTGAATTCATTTTCACCATTCATTTACATGCTTGAACACCGTCTGCATCATGATACTATCCTCGACATCCTGAGGTATCTCCATGTCGAACTATGCTCACTCCTGTCATTCCTGCCAGGCTACTTTGAAATACAACGATGCCCTGATCGGTCAGACGCTCTCTTGTCCACGCTGTAAAACCGCTGTCACTCTTCCAGCACCAGGCGACTTACCCGATGATGAGGAAATCATCACTCCGGTTGATGTCATCGAAGAGGAGACGATGACGCTGACTCCTGATGAAAAGACAGTTGATCCTGCCAAGCCGCTCAAGAAAAAGAAGAAGAAAAAGAAACCAGCCAGGAAAGCCGGCTGGGAAATGCCAGCCATCGCATTAGAACCCATCGTCTGGCAGGGGCTCTTTGCCATCCTGGGCATTGGCATGGTGATCTGGGCCATCTATGCCTTCACACGCTGGCCCGATGCACAGCCCTACGAAGCAGATCTCTGGCGACCTCATGAGGTTGCACCCTACCTGAAAGTACTGTTACCTGGAACGGTCAAGAATGAAACTCAACAGGTTCCCGGCCTCTCCATAAGAATGTCTAGCACACAACCAAATAAAGATGCCATCTTTGGTGTTGCCTATTCCGATGGCCGCATGGCACCCGGCAGATTGCAAGTCGGTTCGGAAACCATTCTCAACGATACCTGTTCAGGCTATGCTGCGTTCCTGGAAAACATGGGAGCTGTGGAGGAAAACAGGAAACCCATCAAGCACAAGGAATTGCCAGGCAAACAACTCACCATGAAGGTCTCCGAGAAGAAAGGCTACTTCCTCGTACGCACTTACCTGGTTGGAACGCGATTGTATTTCGCTATCGCTGGCGGCAGAGGCCTGCATGAGAAACACCCCGATGTCGTCAAGTTTTACGATTCGTTTGAAATCACCGAAGTGCCAAATAAACCAGCCGAGCTACAGCAACAACCACCAGTGAATAAAGAGGAGAAACCGGCATCTCCACCTGAACGCAAGAAGGAACCACCGGCGTCCAATGAGAAATCGGACAAGGCCGTTCCAGCGGAAAAAACTCCTCCTGCGAAAGTACCCGTGCAGGAATTGATCCCTGATCAGGAAGTCGCGCCGCGCCTGCCTATTGAACCAAGACCGCAGTTTGATGTTGATCCAGCCATCAAGCCCGGCATGTCCACCCTCTTCCTTTCCGACATGCAGGAGTTCGGCGTCAGCATGGCTCCACCACAGTGGTCTTTCGGAAAAAAGGGACAATTGAAATCACCCTCTAACAACAGCATTCTCGTCAACTCCAAAAAGTACGAACAGGCTCTCAGTACTCATCCCGGCATCGACAGTCGTTTCTGCGTTTACTACTTGCTGGGTGAAAAAGCAACCAGGCTTAATGGTGCCGTTGGCATCGACGACACAGGCAGTTCATCGGATGGCCGATTCGCTATCGTGGGTGATGGCAAACTTCTTTGGCATTCCAGAAAAATAACACAAAAAGGAAAAGTCGAACCGTTCAACGTCGATGTCACAGGCGTCAAAGTACTGTCACTGCAATGCTGGTCGGCCGGCAGCAACTACGGCTGTCACTGCGTCTGGCTCGACCCGGTTCTGACGCTGCAACCAGGAAAGAAATAGGCTACCCACCCGCCCGCTTGACCTGATACCCAAGCTTTTGCAGTTCAACAATAATCCGCTCTCGCTGATCGCCTTGAATCTCAATGCGCCCATCTTTTACCGTGCCGCCAGTGCCACACTTCTGTTTCAGCTTGGCTGCAAGTTCCAACAAGGCAGTTTCATCCAATGGCGTATCGAAAACCGTGGTCACCCTTTTGCCCTTGCGACCTGCTGTTTCCCTGCCTACTTTCAAAATCATGGGAGATGCTTTGCGAGGCAGTTCCTTAGCTTGCTTTACTGTTGGCTCTTCCAGGATAGGCGGCCCCAGACGCTTTGCTCCGCTCAACAGTCGGGCAAACAAACCCTTCACTTCAGCATCAATCAGCGGAATGACCACTGGCGTATCTTCCACATTCCAGTATTCCACCCGATCATCCCAACCCGGAAATCGCTCCATCAGCAACGGCCGATGCTCCTCTTCATCCAAAGCAACCACCCATTGAGCTTTCTCGAAATCATCCAGAGTCACTGCAACAGGCATCCGTTCTATTGACTCATCCCGGTTGATTCCTTTCGCTTGTATTGCCTGCTTCGCGATATCTGCTATCGGCCCGATGTTATGGATGCCTCGTTCCAGGGCTAATCCGCGGGAAACCGCATTCCAGCCCAGCCCCATTTTGCCAGCCAGCGCATTGAAAAAGACCTCAGCCAGCCGACTGCGATAATAGTTGCCGGTGCAGAGGAAGAGGACCGTACGCTGAGCATGTTTGGGCATGCCTGCCACCACCAGGGCTACTGACATCTGAGCAGCAACTCGTTGCTCAAGTTATTCCGTGTAAGATATTCATAGGGTAACAGATGGAATGGTACCAGTCATGAAACGCCGATGGATTGTTGCATTCTGCCTGCTGGCGATCATTGTTTGTGGTGGAGTAGCCTGGTGGCGGTTGACGTTGCCACCAGCCTCCGCCAAAGATTCTGCTGTGGCTCTGAACGCCACTCTGCCTACCACTGGCTCCGTCGAGGACAAGGCACGCCAGCAGGTCATTGGCACATGGCAGGATGAATATCAGGGCAAACGCACCATGACTCTGAATGCCGATGGCACCGGCACCATGCTCGTGGAACTCAAAGGGGCCGCTGCTCTGCTCTATGCCACCAAGCTCCGTTTTGACATGACATGGTCACTGAAGGATAAGAAACTGATCAAGAAAACCATCGGCGGCGAACCTGCCAGCAAAGTTAATCTGATCATCAATACGCTGGGTGACACCGCAGAAGACACGATTGTAGAAGTGACCGAAGATCGTCTGCTGCTATTGGATAAGGATGGCAAAACACAGTACGACTGGCGACGTGCCAAGATCGAAGAGAAAGCCAAGCCGTGAAAAACATTCCCCGGACAGGCAAGCAGCACCGACCCAAGACAGCTTTCAAAGGCAAACGCTATCTTTGTGCCCGCTGCCGCAAACGCAGCCCACGACCGGTAAAGACACCGGCACCGTGGTATTGTCCTGCTTGTCTTCAGTCACTCAATAAGCCTGCTAATTAGTTGTGGCGGAGTCGTAATGGTATTCCGTTTCGACCCTGATGCGGTGATATGATGTTGTCACAGCTGAACAGGGTCGAGTGGAGTACCACACGACCCTGCCCCAGCTTATGGAGGATGCAAAAGATATCTGAGAACAACCACAACAACTTCATTTTCGTGCAGGCTGCTTCATGCAGAGCACATTACCTTCCGTGTCTTTGATCTTGATCAGCCAGCCCACGGTGGGAATTTCACACTTGGGCATAATGACTGTTCCACCAGCAGCCACCACGGCCTTGGCTGTTGCATCAATGTCTTCCACATCGAAAGTGCATTCCAGGCCGTTCAGTTGCAGCCCCGGAACAATTTCATGTCGCATCTGCAAGGCGCCGCATACATCCGTTTCATGCCCGGTGTTGATGGTCAAAAAGCCAGGCGGGCCCCAAGGCTGAAACTTCCACTTCAATACCTTTTCATAAAAGGCCTGTGCACGACCAACATCGTCGGCATGAATCGCAAAGAATGACAGGTTATTCGGCATCGTTTACTCCCTGGAAAATGGCTGCCATGGTTGAACGCATGCTATGATAACCAGCAACGGGTCAGTCTGTCTCTCGATATAACGTCAAAATATGTCGAAAAAGCGACAACCGCTGAAAAAAGGGGCTCACAGCAAGCATGATGAGTGCCTGGTGCGCAGCCTGGCTGTACGTCACTATGCTGCATCGCGTGTGCCCGTACACGCTCACGACTGGCATCAACTGATCTATGCCAGCGAAGGCGTGATGTGGGTGTTTACACTGGGCAAGGAATGGGTGGTGCCGCCCAACCGTGCGGTCTGGGTGCCCGCAGGTGTGCATCACAGCATGGAACTCTCAGCATCGGTGCTGATTCACACACTCTACATCAACCCGGTAGTCAGTGCACCGCTGCCAACCGAGTGCAGTGCGGTGAACATCTCCCCGCTGCTTCGCGAACTGATCCTGCACACTATCTCGCTGGGGTATTTGAAGGAAAGCCACCCCGTTCATGCCAGTCTGATTCCATTTCTGCTCGATCAACTGGGCGATCTGCAATCTGCGGAGTTGTTTCTCCCCATGCCACGGGATGAGCGTGCGTTGCGAGTGGTACATTGGCTCAGGAAGCATCCCGATGATCGTGCATCCATGAAACAGCTTGCCCGACATGCTGCTACCGGCGTGCGTACACTGGAACGGCTGTTTCAACACGAAACTGGCATGTCGCTAGGCAAATGGCGTATGCAATTCCGTCTACTACAGGCGGTTCGTTTGCTCAGTACACGAAATGTATCAATAACGGAGGTCGCCCTGGCGGTAGGCTATGACAGCCCGAGCGCCTTCATCGTCGCCTTCAAACGTTTCTTTGGAACAACACCAAGCCAGTATGTTGATTGACCTAACCCTTACCCACCCAGCCCATCGCTTTGCCGCTGGTACTTCTTAACCGCCAGGAAAGAATGGCTGCATGGTGCTGAATATGCCTGATGTTGACCAGTTGATGTTCCAGCGTGGACATCTGATACCACGGGAAGCCACACTGTGCTGCTGATAAATCGAGTGCATCGACGAGCCGGTCAACATCATCGTAAATGATCTGCCAGTAGGCTTTCAAATCTGCCTGGGAATAAGGTTCACATGGCTTGGGAGGACGATGATTCTCGTGAGCAACAGTGGCAATATAGTTTGCCTCTGGCTGATGCCTGTCCCAGGGGATGAAATCTTCCTGTTTCTGGTGTAGATAGAAATGACAATAAAAAAGCGTGTGGTACGCCACACGCCAGTAGACTGGGCCACCATCGTTCGGCTTGTACCAAAGCTCCTCCGGACATGCTTCGACGACTGCAAGCAATGTCCGGAGTGCAGCACGATACTGCGACTTGAGTGCTGAAGAAACATCCATTTACTTGACCGCAGGCAGGCCAGCTACCACGTTGTCGAGCGGCTTTGCCATTTGGGCCGGATGACCGATCCAGGCAATCTTGCCTTCCTTGTCAACGATGAAGGCACAGGGAATGCCATTCTGACCCGCAGCTTTCAGCCAGTTCTTAGCCATGTGACCATCACTAGACTTTCCATTTTTCTCCACCTTGTCCATAGCTACGCGATAGTTCATCTTGGAACCCATCTGCTTCACAAAGGGAGCTACTTTAGTCTGGTCACGTTCAAACACACTAACCCCGACAAAGACCACCTTGTCGCCATACTTTTTCTGCATCGCAGTCAGCTTGGGAATGTTATCGATGCATGGGCCACACCAGGTCGCCCAGAATTCGATCACATAAATCTGTCCCTGCTGCAGTTGCTTGACAGGTTCACCCTTGAGGAACTTGTTGACTGCAAAATCAGGAGCACTATCGCCAACATTCAAATCTGCTGCACGTGCGTGTAGCGTACACAACATCAAACTCATTAACGCCAAGGTAAGCAAACGATTCATGGTAATCCCCAGGAGAAAGGAACTTGTTGAAAAACTGTAGCATATTCCATTTTGAGATTCAGCAGAAAAATTCTGATTTAGTCTGGAATGGATATCATTCAAGCTACTGTCCCTTTTTCGCCACGTGTTTGTCAAACCAGTCTGAAATGATGACTAGATCTTTATCGATGCCTGCCCACCCGTGGGCCTTGCCCGGTTTAACCACCAGTTCACAAACGACATTGTTCTCCTTAAGCTTAGCGATGATCAGTTCTGCCTGTTGAATGGGAACCAGCTTGTCTGCATCACCATGAATAATCAGCGTTGGAGCATCATCGCTGGTCACGTGATATAAAGGTGAAATCTGCTTACCAACTTCTTTGCGTTTCTCCATGTCATCCACTGGTACAAACCCCTTCTTGCCATCCAGCGTTTGAAAATCAAAAGCAGGCCAGAAACCCTGCAGGATGCCGGTGCCTAGCGCCACTTCCCCCTCTTTGCCATAATTCAGAAAATCGGTGGGTGGAAAGAAACAACCGACTGCAGCAATTCTCGATGAAACACGATCCACGGGGTCCTTGGCTGAAGGATTCCCTTCACGCGATGCACAGCCCATCATCAATGAAAGATGCCCGCCTGCCGAGGCACCCATGATGCCCAGACGATCCGGATCAACGCCATAATCCTTGGCATGGTAGCGAATAAATCGCACTGCCCGGTTCATATCATCCACAATTTCCGGAATGGTGAACTTGGGCTGGCTGCCATGCACCACTGCAAACACTACATACCCACGTGCCAGCATGACATTGAAGAATGCACGGTTGATGGCTTCCTTCGAGGAAAAGAAACCGCCACTCACCACCATGATTACCCCGGCACCATTGCGATTCGCGTTCGGGGTAAACACATCCATCGTGAGTGCCACGCCATACTTTCTTCCGTAAACAATGTCTTCCTTGACCGTTGCTTCCGGTACCTGTGCACGCAGTGAAGACACAACAACCAGCAAGACCAGCAGTGATCGCAACATCATGGGTGCATTCTCTGGGTAAGAGGATGCCTGAGTATAATGTGTTACCCGAGCGGAACAACAAAAAAGGAAAGATCACTTCTCAGCCTGCACTTGTGGAGTTTAGCCAATCTGCTATAGCGCTTCCGAATTTTTGATTACCCGATAAATGAGAAGAGGATCGGGCATGGATGTGGAAGCTGCCATCAGTCAGGTGCTGGAAGATGAAGGCTTATCCAGCGACCTGGACGAGGCTGAAGCCATCACGCTGACCAGTTGGCTGACCAGGGTGGTGAAGACCATTGCCAACGAGACTGCTTCCGATGATGCTGCCTGGAAACTCATTCGCGAGAAGAAACAACTGGCGCGGAAGTTCGCCAAAGTAGTTGCCTGCTTTCGCGACCAAGGACTGGAACCGGCCAGACAACTGGCTGTAACTCAGCAGGTGCGTTGGCCTGAACAGAACCCGGCGAATGCTCATCAATTACTCAAAGCGTTAATTCTATCGACACCGAGCTGAACGTTTTTCAAGGATGAAATCATGGCTCCGTGGATCGCCAAGCCTCTTGCGAACTGGACCCTCAAGCTGCTCAAAAAGCGCGTTGGTGGTGGCTACCTGGCCAATGCCGCCTGGCTGATGGTCTTCATCGCGGGTGGTTTTTCCAGCGGATATTATGGCAACCGTCTGGCGGAATTCGCCTGGAAGCATCGCAAGGAAATTGTACACGCTATTGTCAGCAGGTTGTCACTCGATTTCTCCGGCGATGCGGTCAAGCCTGCCAGTGGCAACCTGGCGATTTACTTTACCGAGCCGGGTGAACAGGCGATGAAGCCGGGCAACATTGCCCAGCAACTGGCTGCCTGCATTGATGAAACCAGCAAGACGCTGGATGTCTGTGCCTTTGAACTCGATAACCAGGTGATTGTTGACGCCCTGGTGCGGGCAGTGGGGCGGGGCGTACGAGTTCGACTGGTCACCGAAACCGATTACCTGGATGAATCAGGCATTGCGGCAATGAAGAAAGTGAACGTACCCATCGTTGATGACCAGCGTGACGGGGCGCTGATGCACAACAAGTTCATGGTGTTCGATCAGAAAAAGGTCTGGACCGGTTCCATGAACTTCACCGAGAACTGTGCCTATAAGAACAACAACCACGGCCTGATGATTCAAAGTGAAGCACTGGCACAGAACTACATGACCAAGTTTACGTGGATGTTTGAAAAGCGAAAGTTTGGCGGCCTGCCCAGCAAGGAAGATCGCATTCCGCATCCCTCCGTCAGCCTGGCAGATGGTACAGTCATCGAGAATTATTTCTCGACGCATGATCGGCCTGCCAACCATGTCATGGAGGTATTGAAGAAAGCCAAACGCTCCATCCATTTCATGGCCTTCAGCTTCACGCATGATGGCATCGGCCAGGAGATGATGAGCAAAGCAATGGCAGGTGTGGATGTGCAGGGCGTGTTCGAGAAATCACAAAGCACCAATGATTATTGTGAATACCACCGCATGCTGCAGGCCAAGCTGCCCGTCTACCTGGATGGCAACTCACGCAATCTGCATCACAAGGTGATCATTATTGATGGTGAGATTGTGATTTGTGGTTCATTCAACTTCAGCAAGAGCGCGGATGAATCGAACGACGAAAACCTGTTGATTATTTACAACGCCGCCGCCGCAAAACAGTTTGAAGCAGAGTTTCAGAAGGTATTGAAGGAGGCGAAAGCTGTTGTGCCTGTGACGCAGTGATGGCGCCAACGCGAACACTGTTCTTCTGAACGCGAACTATGTTCTGTTGTCTGCTGGCTCCAAAGGAGCCTTCGGTGTTAGCCAGGCCCGGAAGGGCCTGGTACGAATATTGAAGGTTGACAAGCTCCGAAGGAGCGCTCGATCAATCCCACATGTAACGTTCGTCGAACTCAATTCCGTGTTTCTCCAGAAACTCCCTCAACTCCTCCTGGAACGATTTGACGCGATGGTGTTCGGCTTGATTCTCGATATAGGCTGCCACTGCATCAATCCCCGACAAACTCACTGAAAACTCCGCGTAGCCCTGCTGCCAGTAGAAGTCTTTCGACTGCGGAAACTCATCATGTATCCAACCTGACGAAATAGATTTCAACTCACCTACCATTTCCGAAGTGGAAATGTCCCGAGCCTGACGAATGAGAAGATGAATATGATCTTCGATGCCACCAATGCGAATCAATTGGCATTTAAGATTGCGCAGGATACCGCCCAGGTAAGGGTAGAAACGATCTGAAACATTGGTTGTGAGGAAACGTTGCATTTCGATCGCTCCTTTGGAGCTTAGCTAACGGCGCGTTCCTTTTCCAGGCCCTTCCGGGCCTGGCTAATACCGGCGGCTCCTTTGGAGCCAAAAGCAAGACTCGTTTGCGTTACAAGGGCTGTAAATGCTTTTGGGCATACCTATGTGACAAGTGTTCTTCTGTTGGCTCCGAAGGAGCCTTCGGCGTTAGCCAGGCCCGGAAGGGCCTGGTTTTGAGGTTGAGAAATTGCAAGCTCTGAAAGAGCGCTTGATAGTCCCCCACAGTCCGTGGAATTCTGATAGTTTTACATCCTTTTCAGTACTTCAAATCCGCCCAAGCCATCATACTTGTCACTCGAATAGTTTAATTCACTCGTTATGTAGTTGTCGTGGTGCTTGTTGATGAGTAGTTTTCGATTCGCTGCATAACCCGTAATGGAGAAGCCGTTCTTCGTTGTCGTCCATTCGCCTACTAATCCCAATGTCATAACTTGTTCACTCTTGTCATCCCCAAGAACTGTAAAGTTGGCTGAAATGGTTGCTTTATGTCGCTTGAACAATTTGATGGTGAGTGATCGCTTGTTTGCATTTGCGACGAAGCAATGCTGCAAGTTCAATCGAGAGGTAGGCCAGCATTGATAAACAATTACAGGTAACGCGATAAGAAAGGTGAGAGTGCTGAAATCGACAAACAGTGCAATCCAAGCGTATGGACGCGTTCCTGGGAGAAGCAGCAATCCAAAGAGAAGCAATAGACTGCCAACGAATGGAATTGGAGAAACAAAGCCCTTCTTACGCCATGATAATACTGGAGTGCTCCAATTCACCAGAGCTACCAGTCCTCCTAGCGCAATCAGTATGTATGCAACGACATTCATAATGATTGACAATCACTTGGAGGTAAATCCTCCCTAATACCCCATCAGAATCTCATCCAACTCAAAATCAATAAACGACTTGAAGCCGCCGTCAATTAACTCTTTGCCCAGCTTGGTGACGCTCTTGTAGTAGCGGTCGCTGGGACGTTGCCCGGTGAGCTTGCGGGTTAAATCCTGGCAGGCGATGTCGGCGGATTTCTGGAGAATCTCGTCATTCTGTCGGCCGCCGTAGAGCGCGGTACACAAAATGGTGATGGCATCCTGCACTCTTTGCGAGAGTTCAGCCATGCGGCACTGGCGATCTGCCAGGGCAAGCTGATGGGTTCGCATCGTGGTGCTGATATCAACGCCGGCTTTGTTGAGCCAATCGACTGCAAACTCAGCATGGCCACGCAAGGCATCGGGCATGATGGGCAGTGGTGCTTTGGTTTTGCCACTGGTTTTCTGAGCCATCATCCATTTGCTGTACTCCCACAGTGGGCCTTTGAGCGCCCAGAGATGTGCGGGGTTGGCGAAGTTTGGCTTGCGGATGCCGAGCTTGGCGAGTGTCTTACCAATCGGCTCGAAGAACTGGGTACCATGCTGCTTGACGAGCGATTTGAAGAACGCCATGCCGAGCATTTCGCCTTCGCCTTCGTAAATACACGGAGCGAGGAACTCGTGGACGTTGTCGCCGAAAATGTGGCCATGCAGGAAGGCCCGTCCGCCGTGCGTCTTCATGAAGAGTTCGATGGCGGCTTCCTTCTGCGATTCGCTGCCGAAGATCTTGGCGATAATACATTCCATTTCGCCACGATAACCCTGATCAATCAGACCGGAACACCAGGCAACGAGCGAATCGCTGGCAATAGTAAGCCCAGCCAGGCGACCCAGGCGGCGTTGTACCAACTCACGCGTGGCAATGGGCTGGCTGTACGTCACACGGTAACGCGACCAGGGCATCATGCTTGCCATCATCACCCGCATCTGCCCTGCAGCGCCGGCACACAAGGCAACACGGCCTAGGTTGAGCCCGTGGTAAGCAATGGTCAAGCCGTCGCCTCGTGTCGGGGTTAGCAGGTTGTCTGCGGGCACTTTCAGGTCTTTGAAGATCATGCCCTGGTTGTGCGTATGCTTCAGTGCATGCAAGCCATACTTCTTGATCTGGAACTGTGCGTTCTCTTCCTTAGGCAAATCAACAATGAGCACCGCAGGCTTGTTTTCAATCAGGCAGACCAGACCGATGGTACGGCCCGGCACCACATTGGTAATGAAGAGCTTCTCGCCATTAACGAGATAATAATCGCCTGCCTTGGTAGCAGTGGTCTTGAGTGCAGTCAAATCGCTGCCTGCACAGGGTTCAGTAAGTGCGAAAGCACTGAGGCGTTTGCCGGAAGCAAGATCAGGCAGGAAACGCTGTTTCTGTTCTTCGGTGCCGAACGTACGGAGTGGATCAACCGCGCCGATGCACCCATGCACGCTGGCCAGGCCGGAAACGGTGGCATCTGCCAGCGACATGCGAGTGAGAAAGCGGGCGAAGGCAGCGAAAGGCAAACCCGTACCGCCATACTTCTTATCAACGAGCAAGCCCCAGTAACCAACGCTGCCGAGTTCCTCAAAGACCTGCGGAGTGATTTTCTTATTGGAATCCATCAGCGTTTTGGCTGATCGGTGTTTGCGGATCACCTCGACGGAGGAGTCCATCACCTTCTGGGCATCTGCAGTGACGGTTGGCTCAGTGCTGACGAAGAGATCGATAGGCACGCCGTTATCCCACACAGCCCGGTGTGCCGGACTAGCGGTGGTCTGAAAGC
The DNA here is from genome assembly GCA_016795155.1 of Planctomycetia bacterium. Taxonomy (NCBI): domain Bacteria; kingdom Pseudomonadati; phylum Planctomycetota; class Planctomycetia; species Planctomycetia bacterium. The sequence goes on from JAEUIE010000008.1 coordinate 77,817, forward strand.
GGGCCGCGAACATCGCTTCGACGTTGTCATCTGCCTTGTCGATAGCGCCAGTGCGGCGGGCTTCGTCTTCCGATTTGCCTCCCAACTTGAGAGCGGTTTCCGCAAAGGATGCTTTGGCTTCATCAAGAACAGCGGGGCCACGATCATTATTCATGAGATTATCCTTCGCCGGGTGTCAAAATGCAGGGCATACGGAGATCATAGCCCGCAATTCAGTGGTGACAATAAGTGGGTATAGTGTAACAGAGGGGCAAGTGGGTACAAGGGGGGGCATGTCATTCGAGAGATCGCCCGGACAGGAAACGAGCATTGTCTTGACACTCATCCAGTTAACGTCTAGATTCGTGAAGTCCATTTGATCGAGTTTGAAATGACATCTCTGGAAAAACGCAAACGAAAACGGATGTGGCTCAAGCTTATCAGAAAATGGCAAACTGAGCCGATTGACCGTTCATACTGGCAGATTTCGACGCTTGAAGACCCTGCTGTTGTGTCGGAAAATCTGGCTCACCTTTCTGTCTATGAGCGTCTTGAACACTTGATGCGCCTACGCTGGATGAACTATGGACCCGACGCCCTTTACGGACGACTGGAAAGAGTTTTTGCGATTGGCGAACTTGAACCGGCTCCGCTACCTCGTCGTCGGCGGCGTGGCAATGGTTCTGCACGGCCTGGTGCGCGCTACCGCTGACATTGATATCTGGATCGACAATCGGCCCGCGAATATCCGCAAGTTGAAGACGGTGCTTACCGAGTTTGGTTTTAATATGCTGGCTGATAAACTTCCGAAACAATTTTCCTCACGTCAGGCGCTATTTCTTGGTAAGCCGCCTTATCGCATTGATGTGTTATCAGGAATCAGCGGAACGCTCTTTTCTCAAGCTTATCGCGCCAAGGTCATTATCAAGATTCACGATCTGACTATCCCTGTCGTCGGGTTGAACGAGCTGATGCAAAACAAAAAGGCAGCAGGCCGCCTGAAAGACAAGGCCGATGTTGAATTGATCAAGCAGTTGCGGCAACAACGCTCTAACAAAGGGTTCAGAGAGCGTCCTTGATCAATGAATTTCAACTATCACGTCTTTCATTTTCTTGAAGTCTGTGTCAAACGTTGCTACCGGGAGCTGGTTACTCGCAGCATGGGCAGCAATCAGGCAATCGACGAAGTGAAGGTTGCTCTGGGAATAGCGGCTCAGGGCATCGAGATTCACGGGCAACTCACTGATTTCAACACCTCGTGTTTTAATGAGTTGCGATAAGACCTCTGCAATATCACGCCGAGAGCACTGATAGAAGGACTGCAGTAGGAAGACGCACTCGGCCAGCACTGCGGGAAGTATCACGAGAACCAGTTCCTGCCGATCACATGCTTCAAAGAGCTGATTGGCAACCTTTGCATGGCGGGGATGATCCTGCACGAGATACCGGACAATGACGTTGGTATCGACCAGGCGACGCTGACTCATTTCGCCTGGCTCCGCAGGTACTCACGGGCAGCGGCTTCACGAATTTGGCCAATGGAAAAATGCTTACCCTTCTTGCTGGCCAGGGCGCCCTTGAGAGACTTGGCGTTAGGTTGAACGCGAATAATAGCATGATCGCCCTGGACAATGTACTCCAGCCTGTCACCGGGCATGATGTGCAACGATTCCCGAACCTGGTTTGGGATAGTAGTCTGCCCTTTCTTGGTGAGTGTGGAATGCAGCATGGAATCGCCTTACTTTTCTAAAATGCCTTACATTGTAATTATGCCTAGTTTAATGCATGGGTCAAGAGCATAAGACTGATAGTTTTGTAGAGTTATTTGCGTTGCTCCTCGGTACCACTGGTGATCGCCAGGGAGGGTCGTACAGGTTCCACCGACGCACTGTCCAGAAAGTGAATTTTGTCATGCATCCCTGCGCAGACCAGATAACGTCCATCCGGGCTGAACTTCAGCACAGAAGGAAGCAGATTCAGTCGAACTGAATAGAGTTCCTGCCCTAGTTCAGCATCCCAGAAGTGCATTTGGCCATTCTCTGCAACGGTGACGTATCGTTTATCATCTTTGGTGAGTGCAACAGCTATAGCTCGCTGGGCATGGGCTTTATGTTTGAATATCTTTTTGCCATCCGTCAACAACCACATGCTTACTTCACCACCTGCAGAAAAGGCAACCAGCCTGCTTTTGTCTCGTGTGATATCAAAGCTGACGATTACCTCGTAGTCTGGCATCAGAGTTTTGCGTGGTTGACCTGTCTCGATATCCCACAGGATGATTTCCCTGGCTGAAGAAATGAGGGTTGGTGAATCGTACAGCCAACGCATACAGGAGATTAAACCATTGGCTTTGTGTCCTCGAAGCGTTTTCACGAGTTTGCCATCACGGACGTTTCGCAGTTGTATATCTGTTTCGCTGACAGCGATGGCAATCAAATCGCCTTCAGGCTGAAAACAGAGCGGCCGTTTCCAGGAGACTTTACCCAGATTTTCGATCGAGATAACCTCCTTGAATGTTTTCGTATCCCAGATTTTTACAGTGGTAGCACCCCAGGTTGATGCCAGTAAGCTTCCATTCGGATGATATACCAGATCGCCACGATTCTGCCTGGGATAACCTTTGTCACCATGAACAGCCAGAACTTTTCGGGTTTTCATATCCCAGAATTTGACTGAGTATTCACCGGCTGCCGTTGCAAATGTTTCACCAGAAGGATGAAACGCCAAATCGTGATAAGTGATAATCTCGTCCGTCAATTGAAACCCACCGAGGTCTGCGTGAGCAGGCCAGGCGCGAATGGTTCGATCGGTACCGCTCGAATAGATCAACTTATCGTCAGGGCTGTAAGCAACGCACCTGACAGAAGACGCATGTCCTCGAATAATTCTGGAATAGGTTCCCTTAACCAGATCCCAAATTTTCAGGGTTTGATCATCTCCACCTGATATTAACTGCGTATTGTCCTGATTGAATTGCAGCTTGTTGACAATGTCCGTACTCCCCTGCATTTCGAGCATTGGCTTCTTAGAACTTTTTTCCCAGACGCGTATGACCCTGCCATGATTGGTGGCCCCGGCAATGTACTTTCCATCGGCAGAAGCAGTCACGCACCATGTGCCACTGATAGGTTCTGTTCGGCCCTTCAGTGTTTCAAGAAGTTTGCCTTCCTGATCATCCCAGATAGTTATCCCCTGCTGCCACTGTCCCACCACGAGACCCTTTTCCGCATACGCCAGACTGAACGCATCACCAGCTGGTAATCGTCGCAGTTCTTTGCCTGTCTCAACATTCCAGATGGCAATTTCCGGCTCGCGACCACTGCATGCCAGGCGACTACCATCGCGACTGAATGCGATGGATAAAAGCTCGGTCGATTCGATGGTGAGTGTGTGAATTAATTCACCTGAAACCAGGTTCCAGATCTTCACTTCCTTTTTTTCTTTTTTGTCTGTCTGCGGACCATACATGGTAGCCAGGCGTGTGCCTTCCCTGTTGATGACCAGACGCCGAATGGGACCGGCATGAGCTGGCCATCGTTTCAGTTCTGTTCCATTCTCAGCGTCATAGAAAACGATATCTTTGGACTGTCCCGCGATAATCTGTTTGCCATCACGGCTGAGCACAAATTCCTGCCAGCCACCCCTGGGTGTAGGGATTTCCAAGGCATTGCCGCCGCACAGGCGTTTCAGGTAATACCATTCCCAACCTCGCAGATGCTCCGGACTTTGTTCGAGAAGTTCACGTGTGCGGGCAACATTGTTAGCCGCCAGTTCGCGGGCAGCCAGTGGGATGCGGTAGACATAAGAGGTTTTCTGTTCGCGTGCCAGCGCATCCGTGAGTTGCTGGCGGGCAGAAGATTCCTTGACCAGCAATTCACTGGTGGTTTTCTGTTCTTTTTTCAGTTCATCGTAAGCAATATCTCTCAGATCAATCTGTTCCGTGATTTGACGCACATGATACCAGACGCCAACCATCGCAGCCAGGACAGCCAGTAGCGTAACGGCGAACAACGCTGCGACAGCAGGTCGTCGTTTAACCCACTTCATCGCACGTTCCATCCAGCCGGCGGGCCTCGCTTGTATCGGCTTTCCATCTATCCACCGTTGCAGGTCATCAGCCAGTTCCCCTGAAGATGCATACCGTCGCCCCGGTTCCTTCTCCAGACACTTCACACAGATCGTCTCCAGATCACGATCCAGCGTTGGCACCAAGCTGCGGGGATTGGCAGGTGTCTCTTCACGCAGTTGCCTCAACACTTCCAGGAGCGTTTGCCCCTGGTGCGGTGTGCGACCCGTCAAGCGTTCATACAAAATGACTCCCAGGGCATAAGTATCTACAGCGGTGGTGAGACCTTTTTTGCCGTTGGCTTGTTCGGGAGCCATGTAGCGAGGCGTGCCGATGACGTCGCCGGTTTCGGAGAGGGAGACCTGGGCATCAACGCGCTTGGCCAGGCCGAAGTCGGCAACGTAATGGATGCTGGCATCATCAACGAGGATGTTGCCTGGCTTGAGATCGCGGTGCAACACGCCACGCTGGTGGGCGAAGTGGACAGCTTTGGCGATGGTAAGCAACCGGGCCGCTTCGGTTCGGGCATCGCTGCGGTCTACCTTGGCCAGCGACTTGCCTTCGATGAACTTCATGGCCAGGTATTGCCTGCCATCGTGGGTGCCGATTTCATAGATGGGCACAATGTTGGGATGATCGAGCCCTGCAGCAGCCTCAGCTTCAGCCTGGAAACGGGCAGCGTCTTTGGCGTTGGCATGTTCGCCCTTGAGCAGCATCTTGAGAGCAACAAGACGCGAGAGTGAAACCTGCCTGGCTTTGTAGACGATGCCCATGCCGCCGCGAGCGATTTCTTCGAGCAGCTCGTAGTCGCCAAAGTAACAAACCGTGGGCAGTGTGCCGGGAGGAGTGTCGGTGTAGTCGGACGTGTTGGGACCAGCCACTCGTAGCGAGGCAGCGCCACGATCCACGCGGTCGAAGTCGGCGAAGAACCGACGCAGTTCCTCGGCATAGCCCGGATGCTGAGCAAGCAGTTCTTCCCGGCTCGGCACCTTGCCCGCTTCGATAGCCTGCAGATACTCGGCAATCAGGCGATCTATTGAATGATTACTGGTGGGCGGCAACGTCTCGTTCATGTCTTGTCTCCCAGATGTTCCCGCAGTTCAGCCAAGCCTCGCCTTAGGAGAGCGACGACGGCGGGAACAGTGCGGCCGCTCTGCTCGGCAATCTGCTGCAATGTTCGACCCTGCAAATGCTTCTGCACCACCACATCTCGATAGTGTTCCGGCAACAGGGCTAGCGCATCTGCCAGCCGAAGCAGTTCTTCGTTCTTCTCAACCCGCTGGCTGGGGCTTGATTGATCGGCAGCAAGCCAGGATGCCAGACCACTGGAAGACCGGTCAAACTCAGCTTCGATAGATCGCTCCAAGGCCAGGTCGCGCTTGTCTCGCTGATAATGCTTCATGGCATCGGCCAGGGTGCGGGCAAGAATCTTTCGCAGCCAGGCGCTGAGAACCGCTGGCTGGCGATCGCGCAGATCATCAAAAGCCAGGTGTGCACGCAGCAGCGCCTGTTGCACCAAGTCTGCCGGATCGAGCTTACCACGCAATTGCGGATCAAGATGCACCTGGGCCAATAGCATCAGGTACTGGCGATAGGGTTCCAGGGCATCCGGCGGATCGGCCACAGTTGCCTCAATGAGGGGTTGAGGGGTCGGGGGACAGATCATTTCCCCGGTTTCTTTGCTCCTATGCAAAGAGACGACAGGTCGGGGACAATTATCCTCGAAAAGATGCCCAATAGCGACAGAAAGTCGTTTTCATTAAAAAACCGCCGGGGATCAACCCCGGCGGCTTTTGTGTGGAACTGGTTGCAGAAGTTATTTAGCTTCCTTCTCAAACTTCCTGCGGTACTCCTTCTGATCGTTCTCCCATTCTTCCTCTTCTTCTTCCGAGAGACGGAGTGTGCCGGGGAGAGTGGGGTCGCCTTCGACGGTGACGGTCTGTTTGTATTCCTTGCCATCGACGGTCAAGACAACGCCATAGGTACCTGGGGGCAGGACGCCGCCTCGGCCACCGAAGCCGCCGAAACCACCACCACCCATGCCAACGGGGCCTTGAGCCTGGCCTGCGGTGCCAGTAGCCTGGGTAGCAGCGCCACCACCACCAGCAGTGCCAGCCTGGCCACCGCGTCGGCCTCCACCACCCGCTTGGCTAGCTTGGCCAGCCTGAGCGGTGCCGCCTTGTGCTTCACTCGTAGAAGCAGTGCCACGGCCACCACCGCCACCTGCACCACCACCACGTCGGCCGCCGGTGCCTCCACCACCTCCCTGCAGCAGGCCGGACAGCGGGTTGCCTATACTGCGGGTCAGACTCCAGGTCATCTTGTGCAAGCCGGCTTCCTTGGGAACGCGAGTCAGTTCGCTGACCAGGTCTCCCTTGGCATCAGTGATCTTCAGACTGACCTGCTCAGCTGGCTTGCTGAGGTTGAAGTAAATCTGAGCGCCAAATGGTGCGCTTTCGCCGGTGTATCGGCGAACGGTGCCGCCACGGCTTGGTTCCGAGCGATAACGAATCACCGTGTGAGGCTGATAGAGATGTGCATCGGCTTTCACCGTGGCAGGTTTCATCTGTCGCAAGGCTCCCACATCGAGTACCCATAAGCTGCGCCCGTGCGTTGCTGCGACGATTTCGCCAGCCGTGGGGTGCACTGCAATTTCATGCACTGCTACCGTGGGCAGGTTATTGTTGATCTTCGTCCAGCTCAGACCTCGGTCAATCGATGCATAAATGTTGAACTCGGTGCCACAGTAAAGAAGATCAGGGTTGCTGATATCTTCACGCAGGCAGCGGGTGGAACCGAAGCTGGGCAGATTCGCCATGATCGGCTTCCAGGTCGCGCCGAAATCTTCCGTGACATAGATGTAAGGCTTGTCATCATTGCTGCGGTGAGCATCGAAGCAGACATAAGCCCGGCCATCTTCAAAGCGTGATGCTTCGATGGTGGCCACCCAGCGGTCGCCAGGCAAACCAATGTTCTTGGTGACGTTGGTCCATTCCTTGCCACCATCTTTCGTGACCCAGACGTAACCATCGTCGGTGCCAGCCCAGAGGATATCGCCATTGCGACGCGATTCGGAAATCGCAGTACCGCTGCCTCGCTTGGATTTGGTTAACTCCGGAGAAATAATCTTCAGATCGTTGCCTCGATCAGTGGATTTGAAGACAAATTGCCCCACGCAGTAAAACACCTTCTGGTTCTTGCTGGAAAGGATGAACGGCGTGTTCCAGTTGAAACGATAGGTGGTTACACCCTGCTGTGCACGTGGTCTCTGGAAACCTCGCTCACCTGTCTTGATGTTGCGACGCATCATTGCGCCGTTCTGGCTTTCCGCATAGACCCAGTCAGGGTCGTCCTGATCGACCTGACAGACGAAGCCATCGCCGCCGTTAATGCTCATCCAGTCTTCGTTGACCGAGCCGCCGGGTCGGGTGACGGAACTGGGGCCGCCCCAGGAACCGTTATCCTGCAAACCACCATATACATAGTAAGGCACGCGGGTATCGGTCGCGACATGGTAGAACTGCCCCATGGCCATGGAGTTCAGGTGATCAACGTTCTGCAGCCTATCTCGGCTGACATAGACACCACCATCGCAGCCTACCAGAATATGCCTGCTGTCGCGGGAATCGATCCAGAGGGCATGATGATCGGCATGCACCTGGCGCGCGATATTGGCCCGGAAGGTTTTGCCACCATCCTGCGACCAATGCATGGAGATGCCACCAACGTAGACGATGTTCTCATTGGTGGGATCAACACGAATCAGGGTGAAGTACATGGGGCGAGGATTCAGGCTGTTGACCCGTTTCCAGCTTTCACCACCATCGGTGCTCTTGTAAATGCCACCATATTCATGGCCATCAGGGCCCTGGCGATCCTGAATGTTTTCACGTTGACCACCATAGTAAGCAGCGTAGGGACGGTTACGAGTCGGGCCACCGGGGCCACCACCGAAAGCACCTGCTCCACCAGCAGCGGCCTGGCCAGCAGCCGGTGCAGGAACATTACCGGGACGCGCAGTTAATGTAACTTCGACTTCTTTGGTTTCACTGCCCCGCTTGTATTTCACTTTGACCTTGTCGCCTGGCTTCTTGTTGCGCACGCGGACTTCGAGAGCGTTGTAGCCGAGCAGATCACGGCCATCGAAGGCGGTAATGATGTCGCCAACTTTCAGACCAGCTTTGTCAGCAGGGCCATCCTTGATGATCTCCGTTACCTTGGCGCCGTCTTCTTCAGCATTCACGCCAATCAGGCCAAGGAAAGTGTTGGACTGTGCAGCCGTCGTGGTAGTGGTTTGTGCAGCAGCCTGTTCACTGCCAGGAGGGCCACCACTTGGGCCACGAGCCTGGCGCTCCATGAGCGTCACTTCCACTTCCTTGGTATCGTTGCCTCGTTTGTACTTCACTTTCAGCTTGTCGTTGACTTTCTTATCCAGCACGATGTTGGAGATATCTTCCATCTCGGCCACTTTCTTGCCATCCACTTCCAGAATGACATCGTCGGCCTGCAGGCCTGCTTTGGCTGCAGAGCGTTCTTCACGCACCATCACCAGCTTGACACCGCCTTCGCCCGCCTGGCCAAAGGCCCCAAAATCGCCCTGGCCGGTGCCTGCTGCTGGCGGTGTACCCATGCCGATCTTCTGGCAATCAATCACTGCATACAGAATCTTGGGATCCTTGCGGTAGTAATCGATACCGATGCGGCCAAACTGATTCGTTGGCAGCCCCTTGGTGAGTTTCTTAAAATTCTTGCCTCCATCAGTCGTCTTGTAGAGACCAGCATTGGGGCCCCATTTCACGATGGGATCGTAGCCGTCGTAGCCATCAGCAATGCCTCCTCCGAGGGTGGAATCATACTCATCGCGTTTGCGTTCCCACATGGCAACGATCAGTGTTTCTGGATTGGATGGATCCATCTGCATATCGATGACGCCTGTCTTGTCATCGAGATAAAAAATCTTGTCCCACGATTTGCCGCCATCGGTGGTCTTGTAAAGACCTCGTTCAGGGTTGGGGCCGTAACAGCGACCGAGAGCGCCTACATAAACGATGTCAGGATTCTTGGGATGAACGATCACCTTGCCGATCTGGTAGGTTTCCTTCAGGCCCATGTTCTTCCAGGTTTTGCCGCCATCGGTACTCTTGTAAACACCATCGCCGTAGCTAACTGAGTTGCGAGGGTTGGCTTCGCCGGTGCCTACCCAGACGATGTTCTTGTCGGAAGGAGCTACACACACATCGCCCACGGAGATGGTGGCTTCCTTATCGAACTGATGTTCAAACGTGTTGCCATAGTTATCGGTGCGAAGCAGGCCGCCCGATGCGGTAGCTACCCAATAGGTTGCAGGGTCTGCTTCATAGACACTGATCGCCGTGATGCGGCCTGACATGTTGGCTGGACCGATGCTCCGCCACTTGAACTGCTTGGTCCAATCCTGAGGCAACGACAATGCTGATGCAGGTTCAGCCTTCTTGGCAGAAGCAGCTTTCAATTCAGCCAGCTTCTTTTGCATCTCGGTAATCTGCTTTTCCAGTTCCTTGGCTTCATCCTGTTTGGCTTGTTGAGGAGAAGCAATGGGGTCCTGGGCAATCAACAAACAAGCGGTCAGCAATGCAGCAATAGCTGCAATCCACGGCTGGCGTTTCACAGTGTGTCTCCGAACTAGTCAATTCACGGTGTCACTCAAGTGAGGACGATATTAACGTGCTGATTGTGAAAAGTCTCGCAAGTTACCCGATCTCCCATACTCTTCTCATCAATTTGTACCAGGTGTAGGGGATGTAGGGAGTGAGCCTTCGCATGGTAGGCAACTTGGCGTACCACCATCGGGATGATAATTTTTTGTCTGTTGAGCTGACAATGAGTTGGCTTGAGGTAAGAGAACCAGCGATTAGCCACTCCCGCTTATTTCTTGTACTTGAATAGGGCATTATTCTTAAAACGTTCAACTGCTGTTTTTAAGTTATCCGCACCTTTGGGGTTATCGGTCTCAATTCTACTGATCTCCTTGGCAAACAGTTTCAGAGATTCGTCGTATCCTAGAATTCCCCACACAACATAGAGAAGGTGAGATGATTTCCTAGCGTCGCGCGATATTTTTTCTGTTAGGAATGGTTCTTGATAATGGATATCTGCGATTTCACGTAGACATGGTTTTAGAGCTGGAGTACCTATGTTGATGAGCCCTTTTATTGCTGGATACTGCTCATGAAGTGGCGCGTCGGTATCACCAGCCCCTCTAGTAGAATCAATCAAATTGATAAGAGGTTCAATCAATTCGGACTCATGCCAGTCAGAAACAATAGCTAACGCAATACGGCGTGGTGAATAGTAATCATCATCCGAAGAAGGTAACTTGCCCGGCTTATTTGAAAACCCATCCGAGTACAAAGCCAATTTAATGAGCAGCATACTTTCCTTTCGCTTCAATCCAACCAATGATTGCTTTGCGAAATGATAGACTCCACGGCGCACCGCGACATCACGCGAAAACAAACCGGCAAGTCTGTTCTCATCCAGCTTTTCAGCCACTATGAAAAGTTGAAAGAAGACCATGATTATGTCGATGGGAAACTGCATCGGATACCCTTTACCAAGATCCATGGTCTGTGGGAGCTGCATTCGGAAAAACGGCCCAATGCTCTCCAAATGATAAAACTTCATTTCTGGCGCGTGTAACAGTTATGTTATCAGGTGAGGGTTTGGCTTTAATAACCGAATGCCATCTGTAATAATCAGAACATTGAAAAGGATCTCCATAAATATTAACGTTTACTGCATTGCGGAAATTTATGTATTTAACATAGTAACCATAGCCTAGTTCATTAATATTTCTTTTATCGAGTCCAACTGCGTCTACGAAATAGATGTGACTTGTATTTGTTACGATATTGGCGACACCGTCATTCAATCCGCCTTGGCCGTGATCTGGACCCCATTCAATAGGTGCGGGATCGGCTACCCACTGATTTGTGCCATTAAATATTCTCCAAGAAACCTTGATCTTCTCCCTTGTCATTCCAAATTTAACTTTAGCTTGAACGGGATTAGGTGGATAAGGCTCTGGATCGGAGGGATCCCAAGAATTGCCATAGTATTGACTAGGATTAGATTCACGCGGTGGAAATACTGTGCCTTGGACTTCCATACAATCTCGTATGTATTTGCAATACTGCACACCTGAAAACGCTTCCCAGACTGGATACCAACCCTTATCCCAGCTTATTTGTCCATTTTCATTGTAACTAGCGTCATACATTACGAATTTGGCTCTGTTATCAGGCTGTTGATTTCCACTAAAAAAACCATCTTGATTCACTCCAAACACTGTCACGTTGACCAAATCAAAGATGCACTGCATCGGGATAGTACCACCAACATAATCGACGTTTAACTGGACATCTCCAAAGGTAGACGATGCAGTTATTCCTTCAAGGTAAAATGTCATCGACTTGGTGATGTTATTACCAGCGGTTGGAGTAAAAACATTACCACTTGTAATCGGTGCCTCAGCTTTGGTGTTAACATCCTAGTAGACACGTACCGATGCTGGAAACGTCAACTTGAAATCCCAGTTGTTATTTCCTGTGTTATTGTGAGCTGTTACATAAACAACGAACTTGCGCAGATCGGGGTCGCCTCCTGCGATGCCGTTTACAACAACGGATTTGTCTTTGTCAGGTGTGTAAATTGCACTATTAGTTGCTGTAGTTGTTTTTGTTGTATCCGGATCCCAACCATTCTTATTGTTCCAATCTGCACTCCAGTTCACATTACTGAACCAGCCTGGGATCAATTTGGCATTGTTACCAAGAATACCTTCAGGATTACCACCCGATGCCAGATTGGTTGTGCAATCAATACGTATATTGCCGTACTCCGTTTGCCCCCAATTCGGCGCTGGATCATCTCCCTTCAGACTCGGCGACTTCATGCCGTCGCTGGTTAAGATTGAATATAGACTATCGACCGCATTGAGCGTACTATTTGACTGAATTGTCTCGGAGTGTGTTCCCTTTATATTTGATATACCTTGGAATATGCCAGAGCCATCTAAAGCATACCCCATGGTCTTTTCTGTAAAAGCAACCGTGGACGGCAGGGGAGTTCCTTCATTACTTGGAATATAAACTATCAAGCTCGAACTGCTTTTCAGTACATCGTTCAACTCAGTCAACGCAAAGCTCAACGGCGAAGCAGCATCCACACGCCTTGGCTCTGTTCTCTGTTGTGCAACGCTTTGTGATCTGCCAGGGACATTCGCGAAACCATCTAAACCCGTTATCGAAATATCCCTTAACGGATCAACGAATGATTGGATGTCATTTAATCTGAGACTTGACTTCAGAACAGCCACATCCGGAGCAAAGGGGCGGGCAACATCAAAGAGTACGCCTGGAGCATTGCGGTCTTCCAGCAATTCCAAAACCAGCTTGCGTTAACGTGGTGTGAATTTCATGATGTAAACCAAACTGAAATGACAGGGCTAACTGAGTTAACCATCTGTTTAATACCATGTCAAGCGCGGATTTGGAGCGTCTAAGAAAACGCACCTCTCACCCCGACCCCACTCTCTTTTGGGTAGAAATACTTCCTTCAGATTTTCCATTTTGAGTTTGCCGATTTTCTGTTACCCTGCATCTCCCACCCTTTTTTGAACAGGAATCGCGAGCGTTGGAATGATGACATCAGCTAAAGGCCGGTGGCTGGCATTTATTGCGGCTTATCTCGGATGGTTATTTGACGGTTTTGAAATGGGAATCTTCGGCGTGATAGGCCGACATGCCCTGCGAGCCTTGTTGCCTCCGGAACAATTGACCGATGTGGATTTGTGGTTTGGCATCATCACGGCACTGTTCCTGGTGGGTGCTGCGGGGGGTGGCGTTCTCTTTGGCTGGCTGGGTGATCGCATTGGCCGGGTGCGTGCGATGGCACTGTCCGTGCTTACTTATGCGGTGCTGACAGGCGCCTGCGGGTTGGCTCAATCGCCTTTGCAACTTGCACTCTTGCGTTTCTTTGCAGCATTAGGCATGGGCGGCGAATGGGCGCTGGGCGTAGCACTGGTCATGGAAGTCTGGAACCATGGTGCCAAGTCCATTCTGCCTGGTGTTTCAGTACGAGCCTGGCTGGCGGGCATCATCGGCTCTGCATCCAACCTGGGCTTTGCCGTGGTGGCACTGGTGGCGATCAGTCTGACGACGCTGCTGCCTTTCATGCGTGATACCATGCAGGCGTGGAACTTTCCGGAGTGGCTCATCAGAGCTCTCATGGCTAACAGCGGCTGGCGAATGCTCATGCTGATGGGCATCACGCCGGCCATCTTGACGTTTCTCATTCGCCTGTTCGTGCCCGAATCGGAAAAGTGGAAGGCGGAAAAGGAATCAGGCAAAACGGATCATTGGGCCACTCGCGATCTGCTCGGAGTCCTCTTCGGCACAGCGGTAGCGGTAGGGATCACCTTCCTGTGGATGCCGATGGTCAAGCTGCCACTCTGGTTGCAAATTGCTGGAACGCTCATTGGCCTGGTGCTGACCTGTGTCGGCTATCTCTACCCGGTACGCAGCTACATGGAACGTGCCGGGGTTTCGAAAGAACAGAAATCGTTCATCCTTCGCCGCATGTTGCTGGCAGCCGCGATTTCGGGCGTTGCGTTGATTGGAACATGGGCCTCTATTCAATGGGGCGTGCTGTGGGTGAGTGGCGCAGACATGAACCCACGCATTCAATCTGAGTATGGTGCGACATTAACCTACCCGACAGCGATGGGTTGGACGCAATTCTGGTCTGCACTCGGTTCCGTGTTCGGTTGCATCATCGCAGCTTGGATGGGAGACTGGTTTGGTCGAAAACCTGCTTACTTTGTCATCTGCCTGCTGGCACTCGGTTCCACCTGGGGTTTCTACCAACTGAATACCGCGTATGACACGAAATTCCTGGTCTGGGCAACAGCATGTGGCTTCTTTGCTGCCTCGTTTTATGGATGGATACCGCTCTACTTCCCGGAACTTTTCCCCACATCGGTACGGGCGATTGGCCAGGGGTTTGGATTCAACTTCGGACGCATCCTGGCTGCCATCGGTGCACTGCAGACCGGCGTACTGACCAAGAATGTTTTCAACGGCGATATCCCGATGGCCGCCTCCGTGATGGCATGTGTGTTCATCATCGGTATGGTGATCATCTGGTGGGCGCCGGAAACGAAAGGGAAGGGGCTGCCGGAGTAGTAAGAGGTGCTTCGTGATTGATGAAGAAAATCCACAACCGATCAAAGGGATTTTGCGTGGCAATGCATGCGATACACGTCATGTTTGCTGGCAATGTCCAGAGTGTGGACACTGGTGGTCGGATGACTATGAAGAAGGTGACCCTAAACCCTTACTCTCATCCTGCATGAATTCGCAAAAGCATCAAAATGGTGTGCCAGTATTCGTAGCAGTTGAGTGGATCTATGAATCGAATGCCAGCTAAACGTTCGAAAAGCAGAATAATTGCCTTTTCCCTCAATAACGGCAATGGTTAGCCTCTGATTCACGCGCTGCGTCCGGGGTAGGAAATCTGATGTCACCTTCCATTTAAGATTATTCCTCACAGTTGCGGTCAACTTCATGCATGCTAGAATCCTGTTGTGGAGGTTAATATGAGCCATCGTGGCAAACAGTTATTGAATGATGTCATGGCATTGCCCCTGAAAGACCGGCAAGCCCTGATCGAGAAGGTACTCTCGAGCATTGATGACGACACGTTCAAAACAGAACTGAAACGTCGCCGAGATGAATACCTGGCGGACAAGAGTTGCTCCGTGCCCTGGAAGGCCATTTTTGATAGCGATGAGGCCACATCGCGATGACCGAAGTTCGGCTGCATCGATTGGCGCTAAGCGAATTTCATGCGGCTCGTCGATGGTACCGAAAACGCAGCTTGCTGGCTGAAGATCGCTTTATCCATGCCATTGCACATACCATCCAGAAAATCGAACGTATGCCAACGCTTGCTCCAGCAGATGATGACAACATACGTTGGGTCGCTACTCATCAATATCCCTATGTTTTGTACTACGAGTGCTTTTCCGACGATGTGGTCTTAGTTTTGGCCATTGCTCACGAAAAGAGACGACTGAGGTACTGGAGCAAACGGAGGGGCACTACATGAAATGCGTCAGACTCATGTGACACTCAAGGCATGGGAGACCATCTGAAGGTCACAACCTCGATTACACTTGCATGGTTTCACGATTCAACAAACCCAGGCGAAAGAGGTTTCGCCTGGGTTCACATTGAATTACCCCTTAGCAGCTTTTGCCTTGCCGGCATCCTTCTTGGCCTTCTCAGCACATTCATCGCAGCAGACGACAATTTCTTTGCCGCCTACCTTAACTTTGATGCCGCCGTCTTTGATTTCCCAGTCGCATACTGGACACTTCTTCGTCTGCATGAGATTCTCCTTGCAAAAGTGTGTTGAGTTATTGAACCCCTCACCCCCGACCCCTCTCCCCGGTGGGGAGAGGGGGAGAATCGGGCCAACCCCTCTCCCCTTGAGAGGGAGCAGATGATGTTCATGCAGGCATAGTAGTGTCGATGTGAAAATCAGACTTCCAGATTCTTGCTCATTTGGCGAAGCAGTTTACCAGTGGCTTGCTGTCGCAGTTTGGATGGTGCGTATCCGAACTCTTTGCGGAAAGCATCCGTGAAGTGACTGTGGCTGGAGAAGCCCAGATCGAGTGCCAGGCGAGTCAAATCGGTGTGCTGGTTTGCCAGCCGTTCGAGAGAAGCCCGCAATCTGAGCCGGGTGAGATAACGATGCACTGGCATCCCTGTACGCTGCTGGAACATGCGGGCCAGATGAAACGGCGAAGCATGGACAGCCTGGGCCACATCATCGAGAGTGATCCGTTCGCTAAATCGGCTGGCGAGATAACTGCGTGCCGCTTCAGCCCGTTCGATGTGATCTGCCTCGGTGCCTGCCCGTCGGCGGCGACGTGACTTGCCTAGCCTGGCGAATGCCGCTTCCAGCACATCAGCCATCAGTTGCAGTGCGGTGACATCAGCCCAGATGGGTTCCAGCGGTTCTTTACGTTCCAGTCGCATCACCAGGTCGCGATGCCTCCAGAACACTTCATCATGACACGGGCCAGACGACATGGAAAAAGGCTGAAGCGGATGATCGTCTATGGTGGGATCGAGTTCGCGAATGATGTCGTTGAGCACGCGCTGCGAAACGGCAAACGTGGTGCCTCGGTCGCCACAGTCTGCCGGGTGACTGACGCGATAGGTGGAACCCAGCGTAAAGAACGTCGCCTGGTTGACATCGCTGGTGATGGTACGTTTGCCAAAGTGCTGACAGAACACGCCATGCCGCGGCAGCACAATAGAATTCAAGTCAGATTGCTCTTCCGCAGCCGGTCCACCCTTGCAGGCACTGCACTGGTAATCACGCACGCTGATGAGCGGACTGTGGTACAGGGTGTGGAAGGTGATCATAATTACGCAGATAGCCGAGTATCGTATCTATTGTAGATAAACTCTTGGCGCTTCTTGGCGGCATGGCGGTTAATTAAAGAGAGATAAACCGCCAAGGAGCGCCAAGAATGTTTCGCATTCACGATGGACATCTACCTGGCTGCCATGAAATCCTACTCATATTTGGCCGAGGCTGGCTTGAATAATAGATTACACCTAAACAATTAGGTATTTGTATCCCGGCAGGGTTGATCCATGACTTGCTTATTGTCGCTGCTGCTCATCGGTTTGCTCGATGATGCGAACAAGAACTATCAGCTTGATCCGACCAGCCTGCCGATTCCGTATCAGCGTTACACAACCAGGGATAACCTGGGCCGGACGATTACCTTTTACCTGTCGCGGGTCAGCAACAAAAACAAGGACGCCAAGCTCCCCGTCGTTCTGGTCATTGGCGGGTCAGGCAGCCAATCCATCTTCATGAAAAGTGGCGAGCGGATAGGCGGCGGCATTCAGAACCTCGTCACCATGGATTTGAAAGACAAGGCACGAATCGTCTGTGTCGAGAAGCCGGGTGTAAAGTTTCTCGATTTTCCCAAGCGGCCTGGGTCAGCGGAGGAAGGCTCCGAGGAGTTTCGCCGCGAGCATACACTGGAGCGTTGGGGCGAGGCAAACTGTGCAGCGCTGCGTGCTGTGTGGAGCATGCCCGGTATTGACACCACCAAGACACTGGTGATGGGGCATTCCGAAGGTGCGCTGACATCATCGTATGTTGCAGCGCAGTTGCCTCAGGTAACGCACGTAGCGCCGCTGGCTGGTGCCGGGCCAACGCAACTGCACAGCCTGATTGAGCTGGCTGCTGACCCCAAGCCGGGCGATCAGCCCGGCGATGCAGATAAACGCCGGGCCAATGTCTATGCACAATGGCAAACTGTGATGAAAGACCCCGACAGCATCACAGCACTCTGGATGGGGCATCCGCATCGCCGCTGGACATCGTTCCTCAAGTACAATTCCACCGATCTGTTGCTCAAGAGCAAAGCGAAAATCTATCTCGCTCATGGGACTGCTGATACCTCTTCGCACATCAGCGAGTTGGATGTGCTGCGTGCTGAGTTAGCTGCTCATGGACGGGATGTGGTTGCAGAACGGCTCGAAGGTCTCGATCATGGCTATCGCAAGCCGGGCACGCCGGCCAACCAGCCGGGCGAAATGCAGAAACTCTTCCAGCGGATTGGCAAGTGGTTTCTGGAACCGGCAGCCACAACAAAACAAGAACAACCCACCGGAATCGATGTGCAACTCGCCAGGCAATACTTTCAGGAAGCGCAGGCTCTCTGGAAGCAGGATGATGGCAAGCTGTGGGGCAAACAACTTTCCGGCCCAATGCTCTTTGCAGATATCCGCACCCGGCAGGCGGTCGCCAACCAGCCTGACCCCGATGGCGAGTTCGAAAAACAGGGCGATGTTTACGTGGGCAAGCTGCCTAACAACATCCCCATTGCCAACTATGCCCGCAAGTGGGGCGATGCACAGTGGGTCATCGTCATGTGGCAAACCGTGCCTGCCGATAAGGATGCCCGTGCGGTGCTGTTGATGCATGAGTCGTGGCATCGCATTCAGAATGACATCAAGTTGCCTGCATCCAGCCCGACACTGCATCACCTCGACACCATGCAGGCCCGCTACTGGCTGCAACTTGAATGGCGAGCATTGCAGGTGGCACTACAGAAAGAGGGGGATGATCGCGTAGATGCGATTCTGGATGCGTTGCTGTTTCGCCGAATGCGGCATCAGCTCTTTGAGAAAGACGCTGCAGCGGAGATGTCTCTGGAAATGAACGAAGGACTGGCTGAGTATTCAGGCATCAAACTATCTGGCATGTCGGATGCGCTGCAGCGAACGTATGCAGCTAGAAAACTGCAGGAGCAGCCCGGAAAAGTCGGCTCGTTTCTGAGGACATTCGCCTACCTTTCGGGTCCGCCTTACGGACTGCTGATTGATTTGAAGAATTCAGAATGGCGAAAAGAACTCAAAGCCAAGGATAATCTCGGAGACATTCTGGAAAGAGCTTACGGAGTGAAGTCCGTTCAATTCAGTGAGGCAAAACTCGAACAGCGGGCCGAGATATATCAAAGTAAGGCACTGCACGCCAGCGAAGCAGAACGGGAAAAGAAAAGGCTGGAATTATTGGCTCAAGCGAAGGCCAAATATGTTGATGGCCCGGTGCTGATTCTGCCACTCATCAAGATGCAGAACTCGTTCACCTATGCCAACCTGATACCCATTGAAGGCGTGGGCACGGTCTATCCGACCATGCAGATCATCGATGAATGGGGCACCATCGTAGCCGGGAAAGGCATGCTGCTGGGGATCGACAACAAAAGGGCCCGCGCCGCCGGGCCACAAGTGAAGGACAACACCGCATCGGGTGAAGGCTGGACGCTGACGCTCAAACCAGGTTGGGAAGTGGTGCCGGGGGAACGGAAGGGGGATTATACGTTGAAAGAAGTGAGGACTGCGGAGAAGTAGCAGTAAAGCCGGAAACATTGGAAGCCGGCCAATCCGCGCTTGACATCGTGTTGTACAGATGATTAACTCAGCAAAGTAGCACACTTCAAGAATTTCAGAGAGCAAGTTCAAATTCAGATTTATGGAGTCTTTACTGCTTGTTCTAGATTTGCAAAATGGCATTCGCAAATGCTACTCATACCCAAACCAGGCGGCGTAATGAATGAATTGACTCGTGACGTTATGTCCAAGCAAAAGCTCGGCATGGGCTGGAAACCCCTCCCTGCCGACCCCGACGCATTTTAACGAACAGACATGGAGAAGGATCGCCATGATTTCCATCGCCAATACTGTTATCAAGCTCTATGTCGTTTTCACCGCTATGCTCAGTGACTACGAATCGCTCACGTCAATGAATCGTTATCAGCTATCAGAGTATGTCAAAGCATGTTATTACTCGTGTACAGAGTCAAAAGATCCTGCAGAGATAGATCCCTTTGTTTTCTTTGGAACCAGAATGTCATGGAAGTTACTGAAATATCTTGACGAGAACCCAAGTGTAGGCAAGAAAATAGACTCTATCAAGTATCTAATAATTCATATGGACAAGGAATCTGCCCTTCGAGCGATTATTATTAATATCAATCAGCGTGACTTGGAAAAGCTTGCAACTCTCAAAAAGAACAAAATCGACATGTACTTTCCGGAATACGCAGTTCGTAATTATATTAAGAAAAGCAAGCGACATGCTCTCAATGCTGTAAGAATAGCAGTAAGATGTGATTACAGCATATTTTGGAAAGTAGAATTTCTTATTTCTCAAGTATATACTGAAGCAGAAGTACAAGCGATGTTTGATGAAGTATACGCTAAGTCACCTGCTAAGGAGCCGTAGAGGAGTGAACTGGAAGCAGTCCTGTCCCATCTTCCTCTTGCAGGCAATTCGCACTTCGGCTATCGTCCCGCCGCCCATGCTGGTGGAGGTTCGATCATGCGCACTGCAATACTCTTCGCGCTGTCAGTCTGGCTGGTCCCTGGCTTGGCGCTGGCCCAGCAGTACAAGAGCGAGTACCGCGTCTTCGTGATCAAAGTCGAAGACAAGGATTCCGGTTCGTATTCGCAGACCATCACCACCTATGGTGAAGGCACGACCGATGTTGCCTCCAAAGCCGATGTCAAAGTCAAAGTGCTGGGCATGTCGTTTCAATATGCCTACCGTGCCAACGAACGGTGGAAAGAAAACAAACTGCAGTACCTGGCATCAGCCAGCAACGACGATGGCAAACCGCACACGCTGATGGTGACAGCGGAGAACAACCAGCTCAAGGTGAAGGAAGGTGGCAAGGAACGACCCGCCTCGCCAAACGTGTGGACCTCAACCTACTGGACGTTGCCGATGACCGATCGGCGTAGCCAGAACGTGATCGTGCTGGATGCTGATACGGGCATTGAACATCAGTTGACCATGCAGATGCTGGGGAAGGAAAACCTCATGGTGGCTGGTCAACGAGTCCCTTGCACGCATTACAGATTGTCAGGGTCGTTGAATGTTGATCTCTGGTTTGATGAAGGCGACCGCCTGGTTCGGAGAGATATGATTCGCAAAGGGCGTCGAACGAGTATGACGCTGGTTTCAGCCACCGTTAAATAATTCGAAAAGCCGTGGCAGGGTAATCCAGTACTCTGGATGACCCTGCTTGACGTGCAATAATTCAGCATTCTCGCAGGGTCATGCATGAGTACATGCATGACCCTGCCACAACTAATCATTTTTCGTATTGCATTAATCGTTTCCACTTGTCATTTTCCCTTTTTCGGGTGACACTTCCGTTTGCCTGGATGAGTATTCTCACATATCCATTCACACGGCATGTCATCATGCAGACCGCAGCACTAGCTAATGATCCACGTCTACGTCGCAAACTGCTTCGGCGCAGACTGTTCATCTCGTTTGCTCTAATCATCTTGGTGCTGACAGGTTGCCTGGGTCATCCGACATACCTGTGGGTGCGGGCCTGGTGGCAAGATCAACCTTTTCATGAAACCCTGGCAGCAGGCGATGTTGATGATGGCAGCCGATTGAATCGCACTAGGGTCAAAGGCACGGTGACGATCCACGCAGATCGCCAAGCGGCGGAACAACAGTTGGTCGCTCTGGTTCAAAAAGCCAAAACGGAACGCTTTCCCATTGCGATTGCTGGGGCCAGGCACAGCATGGGCGGACACACCATCGCATCCGATGGCATCGTGCTCGACATGTTGCCTTTTCGTCATCTGCAACTCGATGTATCAAGAAAGATACTGACCGCAGGCAGCGGTGCTCGTTGGTTCGAGATCATTCCGTATCTCGATGCCCGGGGCTACTCGGTGGCGGTGATGCAGTCGAACAACAACTTCACCGTTGGTGGCTCCATCAGCGTCAATTGCCATGGCTGGCAGCACAACAAGCCTCCCATTGCATCCACCGTCGAATCGTTTCGATTGCTGAAAGCTGATGGCCAGATTGTCCGTTGCAGCCGGGCAGAGAATCAGGAACTCTTCTCGCTGGTGCTGGGTGGCTACGGACTCTTCGGCATCATTCTCGATGTGGAACTGCGCATCGTTCCGAATGAACGGTATCGGCCTGACATCGAGTTTATGCCAGCGGAACAGTATGTTGCCCGCTTCAAGAAGAAGGTGAATGACAGCGACGATGCAGGCATGGTGTATGGCAGACTCTGCGTAGTTCCTGGCGACAAGACTTTTCTGCGCGAAGCGATTCTGACCGTGTTCCGCGAGGCACCGCATCCTCAGAATAAGATGCCCGAGTTGAAAGCCCTGGGGTACGCGAAGTTTCGTCGTGAAGTTTACCGTGCACAGATTGATAGCGATGCAGGCAAATCAAACCGATGGTCGGTCGAAAAAATGGCAAGCAGGATGATGCGGT
Source organism: Planctomycetia bacterium (assembly GCA_016795155.1). NCBI lineage: Bacteria > Pseudomonadati > Planctomycetota > Planctomycetia > Planctomycetia bacterium. Next base: position 99,754 of record JAEUIE010000008.1, read on the forward strand.
ACATGCACTTCTCCCGCAACCAGTTACTGAACGAAGGGGCAGAGACTTTCCAGGAACAGAATGCTGACCGGACGGATATCCTGCATGAGTATTTCATTCCGCCATCCCAGGTACCAGCCTTTCTAGAACAGGCCCGGAGGATCATTCCCAAGCATCAAGGCAACTTGATGAATGTCACCATTCGTAACGTGCTGGAAGACAAGGATGCATTTCTGCGTTATGCCGACCAGGAGATGTTCGCGTTCGTGATGCTGTTCAACCAGTTGCGGACGGAACCAGCCGATCAGCAGATGCAGGCCATGACCCGTGAACTGATTGAAGCAGCATTGCAATGCCAGGGTCGGTACTATTTGCCTTACCGGTTGCATGCGACAAATGAACAGTTTGAACGAGCCTATCCGCAAGCCCGGGCGTTTTTCGAGAAGAAACGACAGTATGATCCGGATGGGATTTTTCAGAATCAGTTTTACGGGAAGTATGGGCGGTGAGTGATTAACGATTAATCATCGTGTATAATGCACGAAGAGGTATATCATGATCCAAACGATTGAAGCAATAATCAACGAAGACGGGAAAGTCCAACTGCTAGGCACTATCGCAGTAGATGGCCCCCGTCGCGCCTTGGTTACCGTTTTGGAAGAGCCAGCAATCGTTCCCGGTGAAACTGCATTACTTGCTGAAGCAGCTCTGGCTGTTGACTGGCTACGACCCGAAGAGGAGGCAGCATGGTCACACCTGCAGCCGGGGAAGTAGTCCTTATTCCATTCCCGTTTTCTGATCTATCGCAATCTAAAGTTCGACCCGCCTTGTGCCTGGCTGACGCTGGCCGAGGCGATTGGGTCTTATGTCAAATCACGAGCAGCCCGTATGGCGATCCAACTGCGGTGCCTCTTGGGAAAGCAGATTTCGTATCAGGAGGTTTGATGACCGACAGTTTTGCCCGCCCTGGTAAACTCTTCACTGCCCATACCGGGTTGATGCTGCGATCAGTTGGATTACTCCATCCAAATGCACATACAAGGATTGTTTCGGCAGAAATCAAGATTTTGCAATCTTCATAACTCAAAGCTGAGAGAATTGGTTTACCACGCTGGATCAACAACCCCATTCGAGGGTAAAAGTGGAATTCGAATACGGTGATGTTTCCCTGACGCTATTCGACGACCCGACGTACACTCAGGGCTCAGCCGATAATGTGCATCAATATGAACACGAGTATTGCTTTGTCACGGAATACCAACCCACTTCGAAACACGGCTTGATTTGCAAACATGTAACAGGTTCAACCCATTCATGCATTCTTTTGGCAGGCAGCGGAGCTACAGGAGTCCACAAACATTCGGCAGTCATCGTTAATGGTTCATGCTTCATTGGCGTAGGTGATATGCTCTGTTCACTCTCTCTGCCTGATTTGCAATTGAAGTGGGCTACAAAAGTTGACACTGTAACGTGCTTTGGTGTTTACTACTACCCTCAAGAAGAGTGCCTCCTGTCTCACGGTGAATGTGAAATAGTACGGCTCAGCATGAGTGGTGATATTGTCTGGACGGCGGGCGGAAGAGATATTATTACAGAAGGTTTCCGCATCATCGGCAACCAGATCGAAGCGATTGATTTTTATCAGAATGTGTACCGCTTTAAAATCAGCACAGGTCGAGAAGTTTGAGTCAAACAAATCCTTTCCCAGGCCCTGCCGGGCCTGGCTAATACCGGTGGCTCCGTTGGAGCCAACATTAGTTGGGGCAACTCATTACTTCCACTCGCTTTTCGACAACCAGTCAGCAACTTCCTGAACAAGCGGTTCCGATTCAGTTGATGATGCAGTCACCATGAAACCTGACCAAATATCCCATTCCAATCCTACCGTCTGTTCACCTCTACGGTATTCCTGAAAACATACCTCCCCAAGACCATCGGAAACAAGCGAGGAACATGGAACGAGGTGCATGGCTTCTGATAATGCTTGGCAAATCTGCATGTAGTCGTCTGCTGGTACATGGTGCATTGAAAACACCAGGCAATCACTTGCATTCTTCCAGAACAAGTACTTGGACACGTACTTCCTCTCGTTCGCCCATTGAGTGTCCACTTCGCAGCATGATTCGATCATGTAACCGACTGGAACAGTTTTCTCGTCTCCTAGCTACTAACTACGTCGTATACTCCGCATTCAGTTTCACATAATCGTGCGTCAGATCGCAGGTCCAGAACTGACAGCGGGCGTTGCCTTGGGTGAAGGTCAGCGTCACGGTCAGATGGCGGTTGGCTTTGATGAATTTCGAAACTTCGGCTTCATCAAACTCCACCGGTGTGCCTTTGTCGTAAAGCAGGTATGGCCCAATGGTGAGTGACAGTTCTTCTTCCTTGAAATCGACGCCGCTGTAGCCTGCTGCGGAGACAATGCGGCCCCAGTTGGGATCAGCGCCAAAGAGGGCGGTTTTCACCAGGGCGCTTTCTGCCACCGTCTTGGCGATCTGGCGGGCATCGGCTTCGCTGTGGGTGCCTTCGACGATGATTTCCACGACATGCGTTGCACCTTCGGCATCCTCGGCAATCGCCCGGGCGAGTTGGCTGCAGACCCGTGTCAGATCCTGTTCAAACTGCTGGAAATAGATGCCATGCCCGGTGATGGGCACTCCGCCTGCAGCACCGTTGGCTAATGCAAATACTGTATCGTTGGTGCTCATGTGCCCTTCAACACTGATGCAGTTGAAGGTGCGATCTACCGCGCGACCCAGCGCTTCCTGGAGCAGGCTCGGTGCAATGGTAGCATCGGTCAGGATGAAGCCGAGCATGGTAGCCATGTTCGGGCCGATCATGGCAGCGCCCTTGGCAATGCCAGTGAAGCGAATCGGTGTGCCATGCAGGTTCACTTCCAGCGTCGCTACCTTGATGACGGTGTCGGTGGTCAGGATGGAGTGAGCAAAGTCACACAGTGCCTGCGGCGTATCAGCAACTGCAGCGGCAGCTTTGACAATGCCCGCGCCAACAATCGACATGGGCATCGGCCTGCCAATGATTCCGGTGGAAGCGATGAGGATGGAATCGCCATGCAAGTTCAGTTTGCAGGCGAGGGTGGTTGCCATCAGCTCAGCATCTTCCCGGCCCTGAGCGCCGGTGCAGGCGTTGGCGTTGCCTGAGCAACAGACAATGCCTCGCACATCAGAGGAGGGCACTCTCTTGCGGGAAACCTGTACCGGCGCCGCAGCCACCCGGTTCAGCGTAAAGACTCCTGCAGCACTGGCTGGAGATTCGCTGATGATGACACCGACATCGCGACGATTGGGTTCGCTTCGCAAGCCACTGACGACGCCGGCAAAGCGATAACCCTGGGCCAGCAGCCAGGTCTCAGGGTCGCAGGAATTGGTAGTGACCGAAGTAGCATGATCCGGGTTGGTCTTCATGGAATTACCCTCTCGACAAATGATGATGGCGCGTTATGATTCGAGAGTCAATATCTTTGTTGCAGGTTCGCGGGATTGGTATATCGGTTGTGCCCAGCCTTCCCAAGGCTGTGAGACGGGTTCGACTCCCGTATCCCGCTTTGCAATTACGGTAATTTCATTGGAATTCATCGCTTAGAAACCAGCCAAGTATCAGTTAGTTGCGTATTTATCCATCATTTTTCCAAAGTTACTGGTTTTTGCTTTGACACGCAAACCTTCACGTTACAATGTCCCACATCATCTTTAGATTAACATCTCTGAATTGAAGGACATGTACATGAGCCTTTGGGTTGCGTGGTCTCGCTCAAGAACCGCAGTTATTCTCGTTGGTGGTTTGACAACTCCACTGACTGCTGGCGATATATTCAATTACGCAGGCTCCACGATTGGTGGCGGTTCCCGATGGGATGCTGCTCCCCGCATCATCAATATCAGTGGCAGTAATGTTGAACGCTCACTTGATGGCGGACTCCGCTACTCCATGCAGGGTGGTTCCTTCCAGGCATATCGCGATTCATTCTCATGGAATGTTGTGCCTACCGTTCCCCAGTTCCAGGCAGTTGTGCAGCAGGCGTTCGATGCCTGGAGTTCTGTCGATCCCGTATCGGGAGTTGGGTCGACGTTGACCTTTGTTCCTGATTTATCCACACCTGTGGTTGGCTTCAATGCAGGTAACGGTGGACTCGATTCTCGCGGAGCAGAGATTGACCTCTTTGCTTCCAATGATGCTTTCTTCTGGAACCCGGGCAACAATGGTACACAGGGTGAAACTCGCTTTGGGGCCATTGGCAGCACGGTGACGCTGACCTCAGGGACACCCAATTATGCCGGGTCCTCCGCCATCAATGGCGCGGATATTATCATCAACAACAATCCGGGCGCGGTGTATTCGCTTGATCTGTTCCGCCGTCTGCTGACCCATGAAATTGGTCATGCCATCGGTCTGGGTGATGTGGAAGGCAACATCAACCCCGGCGCATTCATCGACGACAATTACGATGGCAGCACGAATGCCACTGCACTCGCCACTTTGACGAACAACTGGGTGCACCTGGTGAATGTGAATAACCCGGCATTATCACCACTGTTTCGTTATACACCAGGTGCGAGTCCGGGCACGAGCACTCCCGGCGTGGACATCCTGATGGAATCGAATGGGCTGGGCATCTCTTCAGGCAACCCGATCACCAACCTGATTCCGCTCAGCAACGATGATTACAATACGCGTCAGTTCCTCTATCCTATTGCGATTCCCGAACCCACCACGGTGGCACTGATGGGCGTTTCCGTCTGTGGTGCAATCGGATTCTGGTTCCATCGCCGACATAAGCAGCAGATGCAAATGGATCAAGTGATCTAACCATCTATTGACATGTGTGGCAGGGTTATTCGGTACTCCGAATGACCCTGGTGGCTCTGCAATTACACCGAGATACTCGCAGGGTCATCCCTGACTACATGCAAAACCCTGCCACAACTAACCATTTCGTGAACGCCAGTTTCTATTTCGACGGGTTGCTGGTGGCGGGTTCAACCATTTCTGTGATTGATGTCGTTGCTACATCTTTATTCGGCTCTTTTCGCCAACAGGCCTGCACGGGTAGGTACAACGTGTCTGCCACGAAAGAGAAAGGCAAGTCTGCGGTGTAGCAGGCAAGAATATAAGCCCGGTTAACCAATTCGCCGGTACCAGCCAAGCATCTCATTTCGGGTGCTGCAGTAGTATAAAGATTCAGCGATTCTTCCGAAGTGCAAGCCCGGCTTATGGTATCGCAGGTAACTTTCACGCCAGCATAAGGCTGCGGGTTGAACCCATCAAAGTGTGCACTGAAGGTGCCACAACCCAGTGCAAATACTGGTAACAATAAGCAAAGCGACATGATGGATTGCATTCGACATTCCCGGGACAGACTACTGACATATACATCGGATGCTCCGCCTGTAGAACCATCCTCTATCCCATATGACCTTGCCTTGGTGCGACCTGTGTAACCGGATTAATCCCTACAAATTACCACACCTCAACCGACTGAGCAGTTGAGGTGAGTAGGGGAGCGGCCAGTTGACTTAAAAAAACTCAGCTGATCACCACCTCGCGCTGAAAGATCGATTCTGCACCCTGGGAATCACGCAGAGTTAGAGTAAGGATATAGTTGCCTGGATTCTTGTACTTGTGGGCAATCGCGAAGTAGTCACGCCAGTTCAGAGTTTTAGTGCGGCTTGTGCCATCGCCAAAATCGAGCGTGGCAGTGTAGCGATCATCGCCTGCATCGCTGAGCCAGCCGCTGGCCATCAGCAGCCCGGTATTAAACGTGCGGAAGGTTCGCAGCTTGAGTGTTGGTGCTACATTGTTCACGGTGATCGTGAACTCGCGGCTGTTGCCTTGGCCGGTCTGGTCGATCCATTCAAAGCGGGCGGTGTAGACGCCATCCTGGCGATAGCGGTGGGTGAAGCTGAAGAGATCGCGGCCTGGGCGATGGACTTCCTGCCTGCTGCCATCGCCCCAGTTGATGAACAGGCGAAGCCTGTCCTTGGCATCGGGATCCACCAGGCTACCGGTGGCGGTCACGGTGCCGCCTTCGTTGATCTCGGTGGTATTCAAGGCCAGATCAGGTGCCATCGGCGGGGTGTTGACGTAAGTGAGCACCACATCGTTGCCGGTGCCGCCGTGGTAGTCCATCGAGAGCCGCACGCCGTTGGCCGTCGTGAAGATGTCCCCCTGACCGATCAGGGCGCCAGTCAACGGATCGACGAAGCCGGGTGTCGCCGAATCGAGGACGATGGCGTCGTTGCCTTCGTTATTGATGATCCGGAACTGGTTGCCGGGTGAAGCGCCCGCGCCGACTGAGGCCACCAGGCTGGCGCCTCTGATGAAGACTCTTCTGTCGTCATTCGAGGTGAAGTTCCCGACATCCAGCTGGTCGTGGCCGGTCCCGGCGACGGGTCCGTTGAGGCGGACGCTGAAGATGTCTCCGCCAGAGAGGATCACGGAGCCGGGCGAGGTTCCGGTGAGATGCAGAATGCCGGGGCCATTCAGCGTTCCGGGCGCCACGATGCCGCCAAAACAGCTCAGGCCGCCCATGTCGCCCGTGCCCGAAAGCCTACCGCCCTCGACACGGACTTCGCTGTCCTTTAGACTGCCTTTGAGCAGTAGGGTGCCGGCGTTCACGAATAGAGTTCCGGTGTAGCTGTCAAAGACGTAGTCTTCCTCACGGGCGGACAGCTCCAGCGTGCCGTTGCCTTCCTTGACGAAGTCGTCATCTCCTCCATCGATCGTCATGTCGATGATCATGTCCGTCGACGACGGTCCGTCTGCGACCGTGATGGTGTGTCCTTCAGACGAGAAGAGAGAAACCGTGCCGTCAAGGCGGCTCGGGCCGCTCGCTGTCGACGTGCCAGTGATGTCACCTTTAAGATACAACCCTCCCAAAGGCGTGAGGATGTTGTGCAGGTCCGGCACGACGACGGCCGTGCTCACTCTGCCGCCGTTGAGGTGCAGCGTGCCGACTTCATGAGTGTAGCCGTTCAGCCTGAGTTTTCCGCCGGAGTTCACCGTGATCTCCGGCACGATAAAGCCGAACTGGTTGTAGTCCATCATGGTGACGGAACTGTTCGCTTGAATGACCAAGTCACCGCTGAAAGCTCGGTTGCGGTCGGATTTCTGGAGGCGGACGTCGCCGGTCGCCGAGGTCGTTCCCAAATAGGAGTTGAAGCCCGAGCCGCGCAGCCACAGCTTGTTCTGCGCGATCAGATTCAGTCCGCCGGGTCCGCTGATCGAGCCGTCGATGAAGAGCTCTTCGGTAGCCGCTTCTTGAGTGATGTCCGCCGTGCCCAGCAGCACGATGTCGCCGTTGAGCTCGACCTGCCGCAGCGCGCGGATTCTGCTGCCGCCTTCCAGGGTGAGCGGTTCGTCCAGGTCTAATGTTCCGATCAAGGTGGCAGAATGGTCGGCGACCAGCGTGGCTCCGGATTTGACCAACGTACCGGCTGCGGTCGAACCGAGGCCGTCGTCCTTGGTGACGAAGAGCTGGCCGGCAGACACTTGGGTCAAGCCGACGAAGGTGTTATGGCCGCGGAAGGACAAGTTGCCCGTGCCGGTCTTGTTCAGACCGTTGCCGCCGCGGATCTCGCCGTCGATGAAGAGTGTGGAGCCAGCACCCACTTGAAAGACCCGTGGCGTGGCGCCAGCGGCGGCGCCGAGGTCAAGGTCATTTTTGATGATGTTGGACGTACCACTGTTATCGATGACACCGCCGACGCCGAGAAATACGCGGTTGCCTTTGAGGGTATAACCTCCACCTACGCTGATCGAGCGGAAGTGGGTGCCGGGGGTGTAGTCGTTGTCCGCCGTCTTGTCGAAGTTGCCTGCAGGGAAGATGAGGTCATCGCCAGCCACCGGAGCGATATTGCCTACCCAGTTCGAGGCATTCGACCAGTTGTTACTGAGTGCCCCGCCATCCCAGGTGCGGGTTGCGGGTACGCAACGGTCTTCGAGGATTTCGAGACGGGGACGATATTTCGACTTGTTGAGTTGAGGGATTGCATAACGAGAGAAAGACTTCTTCTGCATGACTAATAGTCGCTTTCGGAAATGATGCCTGTTTGATGACATGGGCGGTGCCCAGAATCAATACTGCTGAACGCAGAGAACATTAACTGAGAAATAATTGAATACGGGGTGATGGGTTAGCTAGTTGGAGGAAGACTCATCTGCAGTTCCGAAGGAGCGACCGGTATTAGCCTTGCCTGGAAGTGCTATGTGAGAGGTTGGATAAGGCTTAAGCTCTGAAAGCGCGCAATGCGTTCGGCCGAATATAGCTGCAACTAAATCGACATGAGAACTATTGAAGAACGATTCCGTTATGAAGATGTCAGGTACGGTTCGAACCTTTTTATGATACTTTCCACTGTTTCAAATAAGTCCAACAGCAACAATCTTACAAGTTCATTGCGAACAAACTCTGGTTCATCAAAGGCGACACGCAAAGTAAATCCAAATTGGTTCTTGTATTCACGGCCTTTGGGAAATGTTGCGACGACATCACCTTCCTTGAGGATACGACTTCCATTTTTACTCGATGCACTCAGACCAAGATCTAGACTGATTGGGTCTTTTTCCTCTTTTGGCAACTGATCTATGGGATATAGCTTCATGGAACTAATCACCACTTTGAGCATTTGAACTGCTCCTACAACCAATTTTCGATGCTTGTCATAGTTATCAAGGTCGTCAAGAATTGTAAGTTGTTGTATTCCTGAATTTGAATTGTAAGGCTGGATACTTTCAAAGAGGTCCAAGACTTCATTGGATAACCCACGTAGTGCATTGCTCTTCGCTGAATCATAACTGTTTTTGATTTTGCAAACGACGAACGAAGTACGGTTATGTGGAATTTGACCATTTGATTCAACTAACTGCCAAATCAAATGATCGAGGGCACAACGTAGGTTATGAATCACATCCCCTATTAATACCGGCAGAATTTCTGGAATAGGCGTTTTGAATTTAACTTTATACTGCATAGCCCCTGTTGCAATGTCCTCTTCAATGACATATGGGTCTTCATTTTCATTCATGAATTTTTCCACAACCACTATTAATTCTTCTAAATGAGTTTGAGCACGGTTCAACTTCTGCTTGATGCCAAAAACTCGGTCAACTTTTGTAGGCATAAGATCACGTGAATTGAAGAATGCAACTTACGTATTCTAGCAGTTACGGTTGAGTGGCACTGAACTGTGGTACGTCCGCAAATCATTGAGTGTAAATACATCCGTTCGGTGTTATGACTATCTATTCCCTGCTTTGGTTCAGAAGTTTCGGTCGCTCCTTCGGAGCTTGATGGTTTTTATCACGATCGTCCAGGCCCTCGCGGGCTTGGCTAAGATCGAAGGCTCCTTGGGAGCCAAGGTGAATACATTCCTCAACTACTACCTAATTGTGGACAAAGCCATTTCCACTGCCATTCTGGCATTACGCGTCTTCGATTCAAACCAATCTCATACCATAAACCCATATACACCAACATCTTACAATACAGCTAGTTTCCTCCGGCACAATCTTTGCTCACATATTACTCCGTTACATCGTCTGCCCCTTTTGCATCTTAGGAGGCTATCCCCCCATGGGAGCCAAACAACTCTCGTATGCTGATGAAGCACGCCAGAAACTACTTGCCGGCGTGACCAAACTCGCCAAAGCTGTCAAATGCACCCTCGGGCCACGTGGCCGCAATGCTGTCCTCGATAAAGGGTGGGGCGTTCCCAACGTCACCAAGGACGGCGTCTCGGTCGCGGAAGACATCGAACTGAAGTGCCCTTATGAAAACATGGGTGCTCAACTGGTGAAGGAAGCTGCCAGCAAAACATCCGACGTTGCAGGTGATGGCACCACCACTGCAACCGTTCTCACCGAAGCCATCTACCGCGAAGGCCTCAAGGGCATTTCCGCTGGTGTCGATCCGATGGCCATCAGCCGGGGCATCATGAAGGCCACCGAGAAGGCCACGGAAGAACTGAAGAAGCTGGCTGAAAAAATCAACGCCAAGGACAAGAAGGAAATCAAGGAAGTCGCCACCATCTCCGCCAACAACAACACCGAGATTGGTGACTTCATCGCCCAGGCGATGGATCGCGTAGGCTCCGATGGTGTCATCACCATTGAAGAAGGCAAAGGCTTCACCACTGAAGTCGACTGGGTCGAAGGCATGCAGTTCGACCGAGGCTACCTGTCGCCTCACTTCGTGACCGATCCGGAAAAGGTCATCTGCGAATACGAGAAGTGCTACATCCTCATTCACGAAGACAAGATCAGCAATGCCAAGGACCTGGTGCCTCTGCTCGAAACCATCAGCAAGGCAAACCGCCCGTTGATGATCATCGCTGAAGACATTGATGGCGATGCACTGGCCACCCTCGTGGTCAACAAACTCCGTGGCATCGTGCAGGTTGTTGCTGTCAAAGCTCCTGGCTATGGCGATCGCCGCAAGGCTATGCTTGAAGACATTGCTGTCCTCACCGGTGGCAAGGCGATCTTCAAAGACCTTGGCATCAAGCTCGAAGCAGTCAAGCTGACCGACCTTGGTACCGCCAAGAAGGTCCGCATTGATGCTGAGAACACCACGATCGTGGAAGGCGCCGGCAAGGATGTGAATATCCAAGGCCGTTGCGACCTGATCCGTCGTGAGATTGAAACCACCACCAGCGAATACGACCGCGAGAAGCTGCAGGAACGTCTGGCCAAGCTGGCTGGTGGCGTGGCCCAGATCAAGGTGGGCGCTGCAACCGAAACCGAAATGAAGGAACGCAAGGCTCTGTACGAAGATTCACTCGCTGCCACCCGCGCTGCGATCGAAGAAGGCATTGTTGCTGGTGGCGGTGTCGCTTTGCTGCACGCTGCCAAGGCATTGGAGAAATTCAAAGTAGATGGCGAAGAACAGCACGGCGTGGACATCCTTCGCAAGGCACTCGAAGTTCCCGCCCGTGCCATTGCTGAAAATGCAGGCCTCGATGGCGCAGTGGTTGTCAACAACATCCGCAAAGGCAAGGACAAGAACTACGGCTACGATGCCAACGAAGAGAAGTATTGCGATCTTCGCAAGGCAGGCATTGTAGATCCCGTAAAAGTCACTCGCTCCGCTCTGCAGAACGCAGCCAGCGTGGCAGCACTGCTCCTCACCACCGAAACTCTGATTGCCGACAAGCCTGAACCCAAGGGTGCAGGTGGCGATCACCACGACCATGACCACCACGGTGGTGGAATGGGTGGCGGCATGCCAGGCATGGGTGGTATGGGCGGCATGGGTGGCATGGGCATGCCCGGAATGATGTAATCAAAAGTCCTGAGTCCTGAGTGCAAAGTCCTGAGTAGAACAGGCAAGGGCATTCGGGGCTTGGGGCGAAGCTATTGTGCAGTTCTCGATCTGTTCTCAGCACTCAGGACTCAGCACTCAGGACTAAAGCGAAACCTTGAACACAACACTTGAAGGATAACCCCAATATGAAACTCCGACCCCTCGATGACCGCATTGTTGTCAAACCGCTTGATGCAGAAGAGAAGACCGCCGGTGGCATTGTGCTGCCTGATTCAGCCAAGGAAAAGCCCCAGCGAGGCAAGGTGATCAGTATTGGCCCAGGCAAGCAGTTGGATGATGGCAGCCGGGCTGCGGTAGCTGTCGCTGTCAATGACGAAGTCATTTACGGCAAGTACGCCGGCAGCGAAGTGAAGATCGACGGCGTTGAATACAAGATCCTCCGCGAGAATGATATTCTCGCGAAGGTGGTTTGACATTTAGCCCCCGGCTCTTCAAGCCGGGGGTGGTTCGCTCGATCGCATTGAACCAAACACAACAATCCCAGTATCGGACTGATAATCTTTGCAACACTCGCCCCCGGCTTAAAGAGCCGGGGGCTAAATACCGGAAACCAACATGGCTAAACAGTTACTCTTCACCAACGAAGCTCGCCGCAAGCTCCTTGCTGGCGCGGAAAAACTCGCCAAGGCAGTCGGTGTGACCCTCGGGCCAAGTGGCCGCGTGGTCATCCTCGACAAATCCTTCGGCGGCCCCACCGTTACTAAGGACGGCGTTACCGTCTCCAAGGAAGTCGATCTGGCTGATCCCTTCGAGAACATGGGTGCTAAGCTCGTCAACGCTGTCGCGACCAAAACCAGCGATATCGCAGGCGATGGCACCACGACTGCCACCGTGCTCGCTCTCAACATCTACAAGGAAGGCCTCAAGAGCACGACCGCTGGGGCCAACCCCATGTCGCTCAAACGTGGCATCGACCAGGCTGTGGAAGCTGCCGTCGAAAAAATCCACAAAATGAGCAAGGAATGCACCAAGAAGGATGAGATTGCCCAGGTCGGCACCATCTCCGCCAACAACGATTCCGCTATCGGCGAAATGCTTGCTGACGCTCTCGAAAAGGTTGGCAAGGATGGCGTCATCCAGGTGGAAGAAGGCAAGACCAGTGAAACGGTGGTTGATTTCGTCGAAGGCATGCAGTTCGATAAAGGTTATATCAGCCCATACTTCGTGACTGATGCCAGCAGCATGACCGCTGAACTCGAAGACGCTTACATCCTGCTGTACGAAAAGAAAATCAGCAATGTCCGCGATCTGGTGCCTATGCTCGAAAAGGTAGCCCAGACCGGCAAGCCGCTGCTCATCATTGCTGAAGATGTTGACAGCGAAGCCCTCGCGATGCTCGTCGTCAATCGTCTGCGAGGCATCCTCAATGTAGCTGCTGTCAAAGCCCCTGGCTTTGGCGACCGCCGCAAGGCCCTCATGCAGGATCTGGCTACCGTCACCGGTGGCAAGTTCATCAGTGAAGACCTCGGCACCAAGCTCGAGAATGTCACCCTGGCTGACCTTGGAAAAGCCAAGAACATCCGTATCGAGAAGGAAAACACCACTATCGTTAACGGTGCAGGCAAAAAGGCTGACATCATGAAGCGGATCGAACAGATTCGCACCCAGATGGACGCCAGCGACAGCGAATACGACAAGGAAAAGTTCGCTGAACGTCTCGCCAAGCTGACTGGTGGCGTGGCCCTCATCAAGATCGGTGCAGCTACCGAAGCAGAGATGAAGGAAAAGAAAGCTCGCGTGGAAGATGCTCTGCATGCCACCCGTGCTGCCCGCGCTGAAGGAATCCTGCCCGGTGGTGGTGTGGCCCTCTTACGCTGCACCGAAGTGGTGCAGAAGCTGGCCAAGAAGCTTGAAGGTGATGAGAAGCTCGGTGCAGAGATTGTCTTCCGTGCTTTGTCTGCCCCCATCAAACAGATCGCTGAAAACAGCGGCGTCGATGGCGCGGTCGTTGCTGACGAAGTTCTCTCGAGCGACAAGGAATCGCACGGCTACAATGCTGCCACCGCCGAGTACGTCGATATGTACAAGGCTGGTATCGTCGATCCCACCAAGGTAGTCCGCTCCGCCCTGCAGAATGCCTCCAGCATCGCAGGCCTGATGCTGACGACCGAAGTGATGATCACGAAGATCGATGACGATGAACCGAAGGGTTTGGCGAAGGCGGAAGGGGTTGTGCGGTAAGGCCTTCTCCGGGGGCTTACGCCCCCGGCTCTTTTTGATCAACGAGCAAGCACCGTGGATGAGAGTTCACGGTGCTTTTTGAATTTGTATCCACCCATGTGATGGTCTACACGCCAAAGTTTAAACCATGCCGTCAAACCGAACGCAAGCACCCAAAGCAAAACCACCAGAGTCAACATGGGGAACTCAGACCATGCAGAAGCCACTAAAGTGATTGTCATGTTGTAAGAGGCATGTAATAGTACCGCAAGCAGGATGCTTCCGCCTGTTCCTAACATCAAGACGGTGTACACCACAGATAGTGGAATCAATAAAAGCAAGTACTCAAACACATTGGTCACAGCTACCTGCAATCCCTCGCTAAGGGGCGATGTCAGAATTATTTTCCATATCGGCGATCCAGTATGCCAAACTGCCCACATGAAACCAACTAACAGGCTTGCCTGTAGAGGACTGCAACCTTGCTTGAAGAGTCCAGGCAAGGCAAACCCTCGCCAACCAAGCTCTTCCGAAATGCCGCCGTTGGTGATCGCCAGGATTACGAGCACAAGTCCAGTGGCCAGGGTGCTCCCCTGCATGAAGTACACCAGATTGGAGATAAGGCCCATGGATGGTTGAAAGAGACTTGTTCGCGTTACAAATCGCTGATCCCAACCCTGCAGCAGAGTCAGGTCAACTGTATGACCAAAGAGTACCGCATCGATCAACAAACTGCTGAGCACCAGGACAGGCGTCACTCCTAAAGCGAACAGGTACCATCCTGGATTGACCCGTCCATTGCACAGTTTTCGCAGCATCTCTCTTACACGAGCTGGAAAGCCTGTGAGTCCCGCAACAACCAAGGCCATGAGGGATGGCCCAAATTCCCCAAGCCAGACTACCTCAGCTGGCACATGATCAATCAATCCGGCCTGGGCTGCTGCATAGGGTATCCAGCAGGCCCAGGAAAACAGCATGGTCATCATAAAAAAGGACAGGATGGGGTACTTTTTAATCATGGTGTTTCCTCTCCTGGATGGGACTAAATAAAGAAATGATCTCCCGCATCTTGAGTTGAGTCAGTTCCTCGAGCTTGATGAACTTGAGAATCGTATTTCTGTGATCCAGATCTGCCCGACTAACACTACCTAACGATTCGCGAAGTAGTTCGGTAAACTCGATGCTGTCCTCAATCTTCCGCTCAATACCCTGTTTCCACTTTTTCATGGAGACGCGGAAATAGCGTTTTCGATCGCCCGTTTTGTAGAAGTACTCGACGTAGCCATGTTGCTCCATGATTCTCAGCACCATGCTCACGGCCCCTTTGCTGAGTCGGAGATCAGTGACAATTTCTTCGAACGTCCTGCACGGCGGGTGAGCAGTAATCAGGTAGCCAAAGATTTTCCCAAAGGCTGCGGAGTACCCTAAACGTTTCAACAATCCTGCGTACTGCCCGATTTGTCGATGATTGATGATGGTTTTCATGATGAAAGAATAGCATAAAGTTTACTTAGTTCAATAATAAATAAACTAAATAAACAAAGTCGATTACTTCATGTGTTTAGCGATTTCCACCGAATGCCTGCAATCGCCTGGTGGGTCTCGCTTTATTTGGCAAGAGCACGAGTACTTTGGTAGTTTGGCGATCGACCCACCCTGCCGAACTTACCGGCGGACTGAGGTCGTGCCGCTCCTGGTTAACCCCATGCCCACCGCCTACCTCATCGCTGGCCCCAATGGTGCGGGGAAGACTACCTTCGCACGGGACTACTTGCCTAATGAAGTGGGCTGTTTCGAGTTCATCAACAACGATCTTATTGCGTTGTCTTAGTCCCGGAGGGACGTTGGTAAGTAGCCAGGTGCGTAAGCCCCTGGAAAGCGTTGAGAGATATGGCGAGCCCCGGAGGGGCGATGGAGATGAGAGCACGTCACACCGCCCTTCCGGGGCTCTATTATTACACCATTCAATTCCATGGGCTTGCGCCCCTGGCTACTGGCCGCCGCCCCTCCGGGGCTAAAAACACGTAACAAACGCTCATTTATAGGCTAAGATTCATCGCAAGTGATTATTCAAGGAGCATGCCCGTGCCCTCCACTTACACCAAGCTCTACTATCACCTCGTCTTCTCCACCAAAGAGCGTCGGCCATTGATAGAAACAGCATGGGAAGAGCAGCTCTATGCGGTGATTGGTGGGATTATCCGTGAGCATCATGGAGTCTTGCTTGCCGCTGGCGGCATGCCGGATCATGTTCATTTGCTCGTCAGTTGTCGCCCTACAGTAACACTCTCGTCACTATTACGAGACATTAAATGCAATTCTTCCAACTGGGTGCATGAACAATTTACCAAGGACTTCGCCTGGCAGGAGGGCTACAGCGCTTTTACGGTAAGCCATTCTGGAACTCCAGATGTGAAAGAGTATATCGCAAATCAGAAAGAACATCATCGCAAGCGTGATTACAAAGAAGAGTTATTGGCCATGCTGAAGTTGAATGAGGTGGTGTTTGATGAGCGGTATTTATTTGATTAGTTGTCTGGTCTTAGTCCCGGAGGGACGATGGTTAGTAGCCAGGGGCGTTAGCCCCTGGAAGAAATCGAAAGTTGTGTTGAGCCCCGGAGGGGCGGGAGGGGCGATGGAGAAGAGACCAATGTCATCATCGCCCTTCCAAGGCTCTGTCTTTACAACAACCATTCCAGGGGCTTTCGCCCCTGGCTACTGACCATCGCACCTCCGGTGCTAAAGACCAGGTCAATCGATGTGAATTGCATTTATCAGAATCCCGGTTCTCACCCACTCTTGCAGTTCCCCTCGCCTTGTATATCACAGTGAAAGTACCACGCGAGGCGCATCATGGGCATTCTTTCCGACTGGCAGATTGAAAAAGAAATCAAGATCGTTCCCTTTGCCTCTGCACAAGTGAGGCAAGGCGTTGTTTCCTATGGCGTATCGAGCTATGGCTACGATGTCCGCGTTGGCAGATCGTTCAAAGTTTTCACTAATGTCTATGGCGAAATTGTTGATCCCAAGCACTTCAGCCCGAAGGCGTTTGTCGATGTGGAAGCCGATTGCTGCGTGATTCCACCCAACAGCTTTGCCCTGGCTGAAACGGTGGAGTACTTCGAGATTCCCCGCGATATTCTGGCCATCTGCCTGGGTAAAAGCACCTATGCCCGGTGTGGCATCATTGTGAATGTGACGCCGCTGGAACCCGAATGGCGAGGCAAGATTACGATTGAAATCAGTAACACCACACCGTTACCTGCGAAGATATATGCCAACGAAGGCATTGCCCAGATCCTCTTCCTGCGGGCAGACCAGGTGTGTAAGACAAGCTATGCGGACAAATCGGGGAAATATCAGGATCAGCCGGGTTTAACACTGCCTTTTGTGCAAAAATAATCGTAAATTCAGGCATTCTGAACCAACTGGACGTAAGATAATCTGTCGTTCCCGTACATCGTATCGAGATTGAGCGAATCAAGTTGAGGACAGGGATATGAGATTAACGTGGAAGTATCTGGCAGCCGCAAGCCTGATCTGCGGAGCATCGACTGTATCATTGTGGGCCCAGCCGATTGGCGCCGGTGCTCAACCACCCGGAAAGAACCCGCCACCTGCGGGCAGCAAGACGGAGCAGCCTCCGGGCAAGACCGAGACACCAGGCGTGACCAGCGCAACCGAGAAAGATGGTGGTGGTGGTGGTGTCAAGGATGCATTGGTGGATGAAGCAGCCAATCTATTCAAGGAACGCAAGGAAGAGGAAGCCTACAAGAAGCTGGTGGAAGCCTGCTCCAAGAATGACAAACTTCCACCCGCCCGTCTGATGATGCACCGCATGTATCTTTCAGCAGGCCGCGCGGTAGATGCCCGACGCGCTATCGAACTGGCTGCTGTGGAAAATCCCGATCATCCTGATATCTACATCACCTTTGCCACCCAGGCTCTGCAGCAGGCACGTTTTACCGATGCACTCTTGCAGTTTGAACGGGCAATGCAAACGGTGGCTGACACGAAGAAATGGAACGAAAGCCAGCGCAAGAGCGTGATGCTGGCCTGCCTGTCGGGCTTGGCTCAAACCGCGGAATCCCGTCAGCAGTTCGAAGTGGCACGCAAGCACTATGAAGCGATCTTGAAGCTCGATTTTCCCAAGAACCAATTGGCAGGTTTCCGGGCATCACTCGGCCGCATGCTCTTCATGCTGGATAAGAAGGACGAGGCTCTGAAGGAATTGCAGGCTGCCCAAGCCGATGTGCCGGAAATGGAACCAGCCGGCGTCATGATGGCCAAGCTCTACACCAACCGGGCCTTGCAGGAAAAGGTAGCTGCCAAGCAGAAGGATCTGATTGCCAAAGCCAAGGAATGGTATGAATACGCCATCAAGACTGATCCCAAGAACTACAAGGCACATATTTCCTATGCGGTCTGGCTCTTTGACATGAACTACCTCGATAAATCCTATTTCGCGCTGGCAGAAGAAGAACTGAAAGAAGCCATCAAGCTCGATCCCAAGGCATATGACAACCGCGTACTGCGTGGTCTGATGTACCGATGGACAGGCAACTATGAAGCTGCAGAGGCAGAATTCGACTCAGCCTGGAAGGAAAAACCTGAAGATTTCTATTCACAGAACCAGCTTGTTCTGGCTCTGGTAGAACAGAAAGGCAACCCGGCCAAGATGCAGCGAGCCGTTCAGCTTGCCACCGATAACATTCAAAAACATGGTGCCCGTATACCCGATGCCAGCGCCACCTATGGCTGGGTGATGTTCAAGAATAATCGCATGGATGATGCGGAAAAGGCATTGCAAGCTTCATTCCAGGGTGGACAGTTCACTGCGGACAGCCTCTACTACCTGTCGCAGGTACATCGCATGCGAGGCCGACTGACCGAAGCTGGCGAAGCATTGAAGTTAGCTGTCACCCAGCCAGGCCGCTTCATGTACCGAAAGGAAGCCAACAAGGACCATGAACAATTGTCGGGAAGCCGATAGGAAGAAATGCTGTATTCCAACATTCAGGTAGGAGCCGAGAAGTTGATCTCCTCGGCTTTTTTGTTTGATGTTCCGTCTTTATCGTTTGCCGTTCAGATCAGGCTTGCCATCGCCATTAGCATCGAGTGTGTTGAGATCGACTTCGACGTACGGCCGCAGGTAGGCTTCTGTTTTGCCTGATGCATAGGAAACCCAGAAGCGCAGTGCGGTGGCATCGTAGACGACATTGATGACATTATCGCCCTTGATGGGAATCTTGTTGGCCAGGGCAATCATCTTTTCCGCGTTGAATTTGCCATACTCGCTCTGCAGCGTGGGAAAAGCACCCCGGCCTTCATCGTTGTAGACACAGTTGGCAAGCACATTCGGAGCAAATTCATCGGTGGGATCATTATCCTTCCAGATGGCCAGTTGCTTGTCTTTCGGCTCCGGTGAATGAGCACGAATCTTGACAGCTCGCAGTTCCTTCTGGCCATCGCCAAAGACAAAGTGGTAGCGTTTGGTCATGGGCTGGGCTTTGAAGATCTCGAGTGCCTTGGTAAGCGAATCGCCATCGTAAAGCATGGTGCGGAAGAAGACCGTGAAGTGTGGAGCATGTACCTGGTAGGGAGCTTCCTTGGCAGATGCATCACCCATTTCGGAAAGTGCAATGCCTCGGGTATTCATACCCGTGTGAGCACCAATGATGCCAGCGAATGTGGGTACCACATGGGGGATGCCTTCGTTGGGAATGTAGAGGACAATCACGGGGAATTCATGGGCACCGACTTCCATGCTCCAGTCGAGATTGCGTGTCTGATAGAGATGCCCATCGACGGTGGCTTTGCCCCAGACAGCAATGCTGCTGCAGGAATAAGGCATCAGCAGTGCCACGGAATGAAGCGCCTGCAGTTGAGCCAACGGCATGCCCGAGCCATCAGCCAGGCCTGCCAGCTCCTGAGAAACCCGCTGGTCGGCGTAGGCCGAAGTGCGTGACCAGACTTCGTTCAGTGTCTGATCAGTGACCTTGAGCTCAGCTTTGATGCCTTCCATCGCTTTGGGAATGAAGGCATGCATTTCCTTTTTCATCAGCCTGCCGAGATGATAGCCCATCTCGTAAGGCGTACCTTGCACCACTACGGCAGGAAACTTGACCGGTCCGTTGCCAACGGTGGTGCGATAGCCTGAACCCTTGCTGACATCGGGTTTGGTGAAGAGTTCCTTCTGGACCGGCGCATTGGCCTGGCCATTGAATTGCTTGGGTGGGTCATCGCTGTTAGCGACGGAGAAGACAAGGGCCAGAAGCCCGGCGGGGAAGAGGAGTTTGAGTTTCATAGTAGACGATCATACCCTCTGAAAGGCTAGGTGTCACGCCATTCCGAAACATTCTTTAACAGATGCAACCTACTCAAACCTGCCTGACTGTCTAACATTTCAATAAGAGCTGAATGTTGCAGACACTTCTAAAATCCGTTAATGGCATTGAAATCCATGAAGCACAAAAACAGTGTGAACCGTGCAAACGAAGTATACCGCATTGTCGAGCAGCGATTCATCGAACTCTGGGGCGATATGAGTTCCTGGTGGGGCGTCAGCCGAACCATGGCTGAAATCCACGGCTTGCTGTTCATCACCAGCACACCTCACTCTGCTGAGGATATTCAGAACCATCTTGGCATTTCGCGTGGCAATGTCAGCATGAATATCCGTACGCTGGTGGAATGGGGACTGGTGCGACGAGTCCGCAAGCGAGGCGACCGGCGTGATTACTATGAATCGCTTACCGATGTCTGGGAAATGTTCACCGTGCTGGCATCCCAGCGTAAACGTCGGGAAATTGACCCCATCGTCAAAACGCTCAAGCAATGCCGAACCGATCTCGACAACCTGGAACAGCCCAAGAATGATGCAAACCGGCCTGAGCATCATGTGCAGCGTGTTGACGAGTTGCTCGGCTTCCTGTTGACAGTCGAGAAAGTGGCGGAACACTTCTTCAAGAACAACGAAGGTTTACGGGAAGCGATGGAACTGCTGGCTCACACCGAAGAATAAACCCTGACGACACTGGGATGATGCCAGAGCCAGGGCAGGGCCAGTGATACCTCTGATGTGAAGACTTCCACCACGCGCCCTTCGCGATCGGCCTGTTCCAGCCAGGCTGATTCGAACAGGCGTTCCTGCGGTGGAAAAGTTTCCGCTGTTGCTATTGTCTCGTGTTGTCTGAAACCTGTCTGGTAATGCCGTTGATCCAGGATGCAGGCAGGGTCGAGCAAACGAACGTCCAGCGAATGAAGCTGATTGATTTGTCCAGGTATCCATATAGCTACTTCCAGTGGTGGAGTAACCAAGTCCATTTCCCGTGCATCTGCTGACAGTTCCAGATAATGCACTTCCTGATCGTTGAGCATGACTGCGACACTGAGCCGTTTCTCGGAAGTACCATGAAGGGGTGCATGCAGGTGGAGGATGGGTTTCTTTTCTGTCCACTCGACCTTACCAGTGATTGGCCCCAGGTGAACTGTGCGTCTGACTTCCAGGAAGACGCCGTTGAGTTGGGGAGCTCGCGGGCCAGCAACTGGTTCGCAAACGATCTCCAAAATGTTCTGCATCTGCACCTGGGAAGTAATTGGTACCAGGCAAGGCAACTGTGCATCGTGATGCGATGCTACCACCTTTTGATTCAGCATAACCCTACAAGGCACATTGATGGAACCAACGATCAGCCAAAGTTCTTCAAAGGGCATCAATTCCGTGGGCCAGCGAAAGGCCCGGCGAAAGACCATTGTCTGGCCCGGCAGACATTGCCAGGGTTCACGTAGTTGAATTCGATGCGGATACATGTCTGCATTATAGGTAAGACAGCCAGACTGATTTGTTTCGCTGCTTCACACCGGCATACCAGACACAAAGCGGGTAGAGAGCCAGCACGACCAACAGCCAGACCAGATAGCTGACCCACAGTGGAAACCCGAAGGATGCAGGCATATCACCCAGCGGCGGGTTCGTGAACAGCCAGCCGGGGAAAGCACCAGTCTGCCACCATGCTGCCAACAGACATAACCCATGAATCAACGGCAGATGCAGCAGGTAGAAGAACATGGGTACTTTACCGAAGATGATGAACGGTTTACTCCAGTTGCCTGTGCCGGCATCCCACCAGGCCAGTAGTAAGAGCACCGGCCCCAGAGTCATGAGCAGATAGCAGAGCGATGGCGGTTGCTTGGTGCAGTTCAGGAAGGAGATAACATTACCTGTGATGGTTGATTGTGCTATCCATGTATTGCCTTCTCCGTAGAGTCCACTGGCGCGAAGCAAGAGGAACAAGACCACGCAAAAAATACCGAGCACCACGAGCAGGATTCTTCGTTCCCACGCTTCCCATGCGTAACACATGCCCAGCCCATAGCCGACCATCATCACACCAACCCAGGGGATGAGTGGGTAGCCTGCACTGAAGGTAATGCCAAATGACTGCACCTCACCCGGATCATGCAGGAACGTCCAGAGCCAGCCCCATGCACCAAAGTCAGCTGATTTAATGGGATCGGCCAGATGATGGCCGAGGATCAGAATTGCTCCAAGAGTTGCTGGTAACCAAGTGGGCAATCGTACCAGCAGTCCCAACAAAATCATCGACCAGCCCAGTGTCCAGATGACCCAGCAGGGCAGGTAGGTGAAATCGAAGTTCCAGGCCCAGCCGAAGGTACGCACGACGCACCATTCAAGAAAGATGAGCCACAGGCCGCGTGTGATAAGGAAGCTGGCTAGTTCGGAACTCGATTTGCCCCGTAATCTTGAAAGTGCCGCACCGACACCGGCCAGCAGCAGGAATGTTGGAGCGCAAAAGTGTGATATCCACCGGGTGAAAAAGAGGGACGGTGTGGTCTGGCTCAGATCGGTTGGATCAATGGTGTGGGTGAAGAAAAAGTCGCGGACATGGTCGAGGGCCATGAGGATCATGACGAGACCGCGAAGGAGGTCGATGGAGTGGAGGCGGGAATGCATATCACATGTACCCGGAGGATTAATTCAAAATCTCGAAACCTGCTGTTATCTATTTTCCATCTTTGAAAGAAAAAATTCCGGGTGCATTTCAAACAACTGTTTTTCCAATTTCAGAACTCCAAGTACCATGCCATGTTTTGGATCAATCTGACGAGCGAGTTCCCAGCATTTCCAGGCATCCGGTGTGCGGTACATTGATTGGAGAACTTTGCCGAGATCGACATAGGCTCCGGTAAGATGCGGATTCGCTTCAATGGCCTTGAGGTAGTGTCCTTTGGCTTCGCCGCTAGCATTCTGCATCTTCATCCCGCCCAGTTGTGTCTCCAGTACGTATCCATAGTTCAGCCCCGTTCTATCAATTTTTTCCAGTATCTCGATGCTTTCCTTTTCTGATTTCCGATTGCCAAAAGTCTGCGTGAAGCTTTTCAATTGTTCATTTTCAGACTGAAAGACGTTCAGCTTGCGCAAGTTCTGAGCAGCCTGGCTATCGCTGTAGCTCAGTCCATCGTTGATGGCGAGCAGGAAGGCATCGAGCGGTCTACCCGCTTCCACAGCCTTTTTCATGGCCGCTTCGATTTCCGGAGGAGTCATACGCTGGTGCTTCCTGATCCGGTCAGATGCCTTGGAGAGCATGACACTGACAGGATCCTTGTCATCGACAAGCAAACGAAATCCGGCAGGAACACTGAAGGGATCCACTTGAGCTAAAGACACTTTGATGAGCTTCCAGTCATGCTCTTCATAACCGGCACCTGACTGTGTTTTCCATTTCAAATGCCTGGGGACAAACTGTTTATCCAGAATCCTGTTACGTATGGCGGGATGAATCGATGCAGTATGGGTAAGCCAGAGTCGAAAGGCAGCTTGAAACTCCGGCGGGACTTTGTCTCCCGAGGGAGTGTATTCCACTTTGACTTTATTATCGATGTGGAAGGTGGTGGCTTGCTTCTGATGAGTTTCCGCCGGTTCCGCTCTCGGCAAATCCTTGATCAATATCCCGAAGGTTGCCTCCAGGTCGCGTGGATCTTCCGTGCGGTTGACCTCAGATTTCCTGGTCTTATCTTTCAGTGCCTCGTTTAGAATCGTGCTCAGGTATTGTCTGTTCTGCAGTTCCATACCCCGAAATAGCACCAGGGCCTGCACAGAAGTTTGAGAATATTCTTTCTTCTCGGGAACAATGCCGATGACCTGATTCTTGATCATATCGTAGCGTGTGCGAGAATCAGGAGTGACGATTTCAAAGAAGTCCTTCCCTACCAACACAGATTTTGAATACTTTTTAGTGGTTGGCTTTGGTAGTTCCGATTCCTTGCCGGGAATTTCCTTGATCTTGCCTGCTTCATCGACTTGAATCTGGAAGGAAGAGGAGGCCTGCTGTGTGATCGTCGTCACATCGAACTGCATTTGAAATACTTGATCGTTGGTCGGGATGGATAACAGCAGACAAACGAGAAGGAAATGTATCATGTTCGATCTGCCCGGTGATGAGTATGCTGCGAGGCAACATCATGGTTCGTAACACAAGCGCATGCGTTGCCAGATTGTCTCATGGCACACGGCGGATTTCACGCGAATTCCAAACGGTTGTCAAACAAACTTCGTCTTCCCCGGCATCGCGACTGGTGGTGTCGGGTACTTTTCCAACGTGTAGCTGGGGGGCGACAGGTCTTCTTTGCTGTTCATGACCTTGTCCCACTCAACCTTTTGTCCGGTGTAGGTAGCCATGCGGCCCATGATGCCGGTGAGGGTGCTGCGGACCATCCATTCGCCGTCGTTGATGGGTGTGCCGCTCTTGATGGAATCGAAGAGTTCGTTGTGTTCGTGCTGGTACATGTCGTCGCGTACCTGGTCGCGTGAAGCCTGCCAGGGCTTGGCGCCCTTGATCTGCCAGCGGTTGGCCTGCCAGTGTGCGGAACCCTTGGTCCCATAGACATGGAAGGAATTGTCCGAGTAGCAATCCTTCATCTGTCGAGTGAAACAATAGGCTTTCACGCCGTTGTCGTATTCGTAGGCGATGGCATGGTGATCATAGATATTACCAAAAACAGGATCGGTACGCACCTGTCGGCCACCCATGCCAAAGGCATACCGGGGGTAGGTATTCTTCATGGCCCAGGTGATCTTGTCGATGGTGTGAATGGTTTGTTCGCAGATATGGTCGCCTGAGAGCCAGGTGAAGTAGAGCCAGTTACGCATCTGCCATTCCATATCGGTCATTTCAGCGGTCTTGGCAACATGCCAGAGTAAGCCAGTGATGTAGTTGGCTTCGATGGAGACAATATCGCCGATATCGCCATCATGAATACGTTTGAACATTTCCCGCATGGCGTTGTGGTAGCGCCAGCAGTAGCCTGCGACCACTGCCAGGTTCTTTTGCTTGGCGATCTTGATCGATTCGAGCATGGATCGGCAACCCAGAGCATCGGTCGCCATGGGTTTTTCCACAAAGGCATGCTTGCCTGCTTCCACCACAGCTTTGAAATGAATAGGACGGAAGTGAGGGGACGTAGCCAGCAGCACGACATCCACATCGCTGGCGATCAGTTCCTTGTAGGCATTGATGCCGACGAAGCAGTTCTTGTCGGTGACGGCAAACTTCTCACCCAGGTTGTCTTTGAGTGTTTTCTTGCAACTTTGAATCCGATCCGGGAAGGCATCCGCCAGGGCCGTGATGCGAACGGTGGAGCCTGTGTTAGCTGCCTGCTGGGCAGCTCCGGTGCCTCGTCCTCCGCAACCCACCAAGCCGACCTTGATCTCTTCCCGCCCGGCAGCATGCACCGCTGGCGCCAGCGACAACATACTTGCTGAGGCGGCAGCTACGGCACTCTTCTTCAAAAAGCTTCGACGATGCGGCATGATGCTACTCCACGACAACCGACAGGTGGGAAAGTGAGGAAGGCAGTTATTCTAAGAGAGTGGAACAGTGGCTGCAAGTAAATCAAGGCACGCTGCAGTATGATGCAGTACCACTGGAAAAACAACTGAGTCCGAATTAGACCTTTGTCGGAGCTGGTACCGTTTCTTTAGGAACGATGATCTTCGGGCCTGAATCGCTCATGAAGTACCAGAAGGCAACCACCAGGCAGACGATCGTCAGCAGCAGGATGCCACCCACAACGGCGATTTTGACGCCGATCTCGCTTCCACCACCTCCACCGCTTTCAGAACTCTTGCTACCCTTTTTCTTTTTCTTCTTTTTGCCGGGTGGGCCTTTTGATTGCTGTGGCTGAGGCGTCACGTTCGTGGTGGGAGGCGCCATGGCACGCGTTGCCACCATGGTCTGTTGACCAGCTTTCGCAGCACCCACGGCGGCAGCACTTCGCACCCGAATGGTGATATGAGCCTGGCAGAACGGGCAGGCAATAGTTGCGGGCCCCGTCACGGGTGGAAGGGAAAACTGCTTGCGACACTTGGGACAGGCTGCTACTCGAGCCATGATCGTAACCGTTACGTAGAAATTCGGCCGATAATCGACTTTAGCAAGCGAATATCGACTTGCCAAATGAAGTTGGTGAAATTTCACTCATAGAGCACAACTTTTTTCAAGTTTTGACGTCAAAAGCCTGCCTGAGAGGGTATGAATGGTGATTATCTGCCATCCTGACATGGGTTTGGGGGAAGAGGCTAATTCTTGACAACTGCAACGACCTTGCGGGCTGTTATCCCGGGAAGCTGGTTTATGCCGATCTGTCACTCATTCTCTATTCATGGTCTGCAGATATCAAAATCTGTGCCAGCTTGTGACGAATGAATCTGCAGGGCGAATAATGTATTGGCCTCAAGCCTCACGGATGGAAGACTTGCGAACCATATTTACTTCATAGGTGTCCTGATGCTCGTCGAAGCCAACTGGGGAGGTCTCATCATGATTGATACATCTTCGCGAAAGAAGAAAGGATTGCGCCATCCCTTGCATCACCTGGAAGGGTGGATCGAACGAGTCGATCTCAACAAGCGGCGTCTGCATGTCCGTACCGGCAGCAAAGACAGGTACGGTGTCTGTGTTCTGATTCCTGATCAGTGCCACATTCGTCATCAACGCTATCATCTGCAGCTCTCATCACTGCTGCCCTGCGATGCCATCAGCATCGATTACGAAGAAGACGAGAATGGCGCACGCATTGCCCAGGCCATCGAAATGACTGCTGGCTAATCAAACAACTGATCGCTGAGCTAACTTACCTCCATCCGCAATGATGGAGGTTTTTTATTTGGCCGCTCGGACAAAGATTTAGAGATAGAGGTTTTGCATCGCATTCTTCTTGGCGAATCTTGGCGCTGCTTGGCAACTTGGCGGTTGCAACCTTAATAAACCGCCAAGACGCCAAGGAGCGCCAAGAGAACAACTACAGTCACTTCACACTGTGAATTAGAACAGATTGATTTATTTTGTGCCCCAGGCGACCAGCAGATTGGAAGCTGTACTACGCCAGCGGGGTGGCGTTTTGTTGAAATATCGATCCTTCACCGCTGTCAACATCCTTCTCGCGGAAAGAATCGTCTCTTTGACTGGATGCTGAAAACCAACACGAACTCCAACCTGCTGGAAGTGATGTTGTTGCAATAGCTTGGTGAGCGATTTTTTGCCAAAGTAGAACAAATGTTCCGGCGGGTAAAGCCACATATCGAAACAGCCCTGCAAGCGTGCACAGGCTGAAGCATTGTCACCCGTCATGATGACCAGTTTGCCGCCTGGCTTGAGAAGCCGATAGGCCTGTGCCACGAAGGCTGCTGGATCGGTCAAGTGTTCAATCACTGCCCAGAGCGTGATGACATCCCAACCTTTTTGTGGATAGCTGAGAAAATCGTTATGTTCCACTGGTACACCCAGTTGTTCTCGTGCCCGCTGACAGTTTCGTGCATCAAGATCCAGACCATATACATCCCTGTATCCACGATCTTTCATCAGCCGAAGCATGGTCCCATCGCCTGCACCCACATCGAGAATGCGTGAATCGTACTGATGTTTCAGCAGCCGATCCAGCCAGTCGGCTTGCCGGGCATAGATGGGCTTGCACAACTCGGGGCGTTCGTAAATTGTTCGACTATCCTGCAGATAATTCGCCCAGTATCGTGGGCCGTAAAAGGCTTTCAGCTTGTCTGCATCGGACTGAGGCCAGGCAAAACCTGCATCGCAGCCAAGGCAATGGTAAATGGGATAGCCGTAAATAATACCCAGGCTTGGGTGGTTGGTTTCTGCACAAATCGGACAGGCAGTCGGCTTGATAATATCATGTGGAATGGCCTGTGGTTCAACTGCATCTCGCAATTGCCCTGCTGAATCACGTAGAACCACAGGCCCCCAGAATTCCTCCGGTGGTCGCAGAGTGTCGCGTTCCTCGTTCAGTTGCGGCAAAGAGGCGGCGTTCATATCAGCCTATCGTCGTGCGGCGTGAGCGATCCCCTTCATAGGCTTCCACAATCTGCTGCACCAGTGGGTGGCGAACGATGTCCGCGTTCTCCAGGGTGATCACGCCGATGCGATCCAGGTTCTTGAGTCGATGGCCCGCATCAACCAGGCCACTGGGGATGGTACGGGGCAGATCGACCTGGGTTACATCGCCGGTAATGACCATTCTTGAGCCAGCACCTAAGCGGGTCAGAAACATTTTCATCTGCGTGATGGTGGTGTTCTGCCCTTCATCAAGAATGATGTAAGCATGGTTGAGCGTTCTGCCTCGCATGAAAGCGAGGGGAGATAATTCGATGACGTTGGTTTCCAGGTACCGTCGTACCAGTTCAATAGGCAGCAGGTCTTCCAAGGCATCGAGCAGCGGACGCAGATAGGGGTTTACCTTATCTTCAATATCGCCTGGCAAAAAGCCGAGCCGTTCACCTGCTTCGACAGCAGGGCGACACAGTACGAGTTTCTTCACCTGACCTGCCTTCAGAGCCGCAGCAGCGGTGGCAGTGGCCAGATAGGTTTTGCCTGTTCCAGCCGGGCCGATGCAGATGGTAATGTCCTTTTCCCGCATCATGCGGACGTAGCGGCTTTGTCCATCTGTTTTGGGACGCACCCCTTTGCCGATGGTTTCGACAGCAAGCCTTTCCGGGCTGTCCTGATCGCCGGAGCGTTGCAGGGTTTCGAGTGTCAGTTGCACGTCACTGGGTGTGATGGGCCCCTGCCTGGCGATGGAACGTAGCTGGGTGATAATGCGTTCAGCAAGCTGAATCTGCGGCTCCGGGCCTTCGAGCAGCAGGGTGCGATCACGGGGAATGATGCGAATGTTGAGGGCATCGCGCAGGGTACGCAAATGGGCATCGCGAGGCCCCAGCACGCGCAAGACTTCATCCTGATCCTGCAGGCTCAGTGTGATTTCAGGCATGCTGCTTCCCCGCAAGAAGATTTTTTTGGTTCGCGTGAGCCCGCCCCCGGCTTGAAGAGCCGGGGGCTAAATATCCATTCGTTATCATACCGCCCATTGCAGGATGCCGTAGGTTACCGGCACACTGAACAGGATGGAATCGAAGACATCAAGCAATCCGCCAAATCCAGGCAATGTACTGGATGCATCTTTCAAATGCAGATCCCGCTTGATGAGTGATTCCATCAGGTCACCCAGCATCCCCATGATGCCAACGACGACACCCATCAGGAACGTAGCGAGCCAGCCGGGCATGCCGAGTACCATGGCACGCCGGAAGGGAAACTGGTTTTCAGGATCGAGATCAAACCAGTTGCCAAAGCCATAGACCATGAGCAGTGCCGCCAGGCCTGAAAGCAGAATGCCCCCGGCAGCGCCTTCCCAGGTTTTCTTCGGGCTGAGCAAAGGCGTCATCTTGTGCTTGCCCCACAGCCGACCTGCAACATAGGCACCGATGTCGCAGCACTTAGGAACAAAGATCGCAATGATCAACGCTAGCGTGCTGGGGCCGGTAGTCGTACTCGAACCGGGCTGATACCAGCGCAGTTGAATCAGGAACGAGCCGAGAAACCCGATGTAAGCGACGCTGAAGAAGGTCAAAGCGAGACGCTTGGTAACCTGTCCAGGTTCGTGATAATGCCAGGCTTCCACCAGAAAAGTAACCAGCAGGCTGGTCAGCAATCCGCCCGTGATCCAAGCCAGGGAAGCACCAGGCCACTCCAAGGCACTGGCCCAGTTGAAGATGACCAGCAGCAACATCGAGCCAAACAGGGGAAACGAACGCGGCCTGGCCTGGGCAGGGAGCAGTTGCTGCAGTTCGTAGCCCAAAGCACACGTGACCGCGATGCCAAAGGCAAACGAAATGGGGAACCAGGGAGCAAACCAGCGGTCCAGCCCCAATACGGCAAAGCCCCAGATGGCGAGCAGGGTGCCGACGATGAGCCTGGGTCTCAGCATGTCGTTTCCGTTACTGGGGGATGGTTCGCGATAGGCCGTTGTCTGTTGTGCCTAATGCCAAGATATAGTCTGCTGCCCCATGACTCCAGTGGTTGGCATCGGGATAATGGCTGGCCGATTCCTGAAAGCATTCTCGCAGCATGTCCGTATCGATAATACCGGGGTTGAGCGGGATGGCCGCCAGGCCATCGGGCAGTTCTTCCGCCAGGGCTTTGGTCATTCCCTCGATGGCATACTTGGTAGCACAATAGGGTGCCACTTCAGGCGAGGTGGAACGGCCCCAGCCTGAACTGAGATTGATGATGATGCCTGTGCCACGACCGATCATGGCAGGCACGACATGGCGGATGACGTGGGCAACGCCTTTGATGTTCACATCGACGATGGTATCCATTTCTGCAGCGGTGATCTCCCACAAGGGTGCCATACGGTTCATGACCGCAGCGTTGTTGATGAGTAAATCAGGCGGCCCGTTTTCCTTGAGCAGCCGATGAGTCCAGCGCTCGACATCTTTTTCCCTGGCGACATCCACGACGTCGAAATCATGAGGCAGGGGGTACATCTGCTTTAGTTGCTGCACCTGGCTTGCATTTCTGCCACACCCCCAGACGGTGCAGCTTCGCTCGATGAAACGATCTACGAGTGACCGGCCCAAACCACGAGTGGCGCCGGTGAGAAGGATAGTGCGGCCAGGAGTGGTTGGCATGTGATACGCCCTGTTGGGAAAGGGGTAGTGTAGGGATTGACAAAAGCAACGTGTGCATCTCTTGGCGCACCTTGGCTTCTTGGCGGTTTATTAAGGTTTAACCGCCAAGAAGCCAAGCAGCGCCAAGATTCGCCAAGGGATACAGGTAGTACAATTTCCAATCGTGACGTATCGTTGGTCCTGAGTTCACTCCTGCTCCTCCCTTTTCTCTAACGGCTTGGCTGGTTTTCTGCGATGAGCGGGATTCCAGAGTATTACTCCGGTATCCTTGGTCAAGTATTTCTCCTCGGTTTTTTGAATATCTCCACCATCGTCTTTAAACTCCCGGTCGAGTGCGCTACCGACAACGGAGTAGATGTGCAGTCCATCTTCGACGGCTATCAGTCTCAAGGGTTTATCATCAAACGGATCGAGCAGTACCGCTGGAAGATATTGGGGAATTAATTCATCCTGAGTTCGAGGCCAGCGCTGGTGTTGCAGGCGGAATCGTTCAGCAGCTAGGGCGATCTGAGTGCATCGCCAACTGGCACTTTGTCTCATGATGGTATTCAGCCGGTAATGCACGGGCGGAGTAGAGATGCTTTTGGCATCCAATTCATCTTTACGTTGTTTTTTCAATGCATCATGTTGCGCATCAAGTTCACGAAAGAGATCGAACAGGGGCTTCTCTTGTTGCGAATAGACATTCAGGATCGAACGCATGATTTCTGCGCGAAAGAATGGCGACTGCAAGTCGGCACGTATGCGGAACTCCAATAGATACTGTTTGAATCTCTCCCAGGCATCATTGCTCTTTTGCCTTCCAAACTCTTTCAAAATATCGACATCTGGTCGAGAAAAGTGATCCAAGTCATGAATCGTGTTGCCTGCTTCTGCAATCAAGTATTTTTGCCACACAGCACGGCTGTCATAGTTACCCAAATCTGTAGATAATTGCTTCAATTGTTGATCGGTGAATTCAACCTGTGACAATGCAACATCCATATTTTCCAGATAGCTTCTCAAAGCACTGTCCCCGAACATCTGATTAGTAATAAACGGCTCTGACGATAGATGTAGAGCGAGTCGCTTATTATAGCGCATCAACTTCATGGCCAATGACACATTCTTTTCTTGAAGCGCCAGCCAGAGTTGTTCTTTTATCGCCAAATTGACTTTGGATGTTTCTTCGTTGTATTTGCAATAAACATGCCAAGGAGGATCTCTATTGAGCGGACCAACACCAGGTTTGTCGGGAATAGCATCCAGTTCCTTCAGTTGCTCCAGAAATGTCGGCCATCCACTGGAGCGATTGCGAAGGTACTGAATTGTATCTGCATGCAACAGCAGGTTTGGTTCATTTTCACGTGGCTGAAAGTGCACTATCTCATCTACGATCTCATTCCAGGCAATAGGTCGTGCTTGCCTGAGAACCCAAGAGGATACACTGTTGTGATCCTCAGCCTGTTGATTGGCGATGAGGTCGGCATAGCGCCAACGTCCGAGTTTGTCCCACTCTGACAAGACTGCCTGCAGTTCACGATACCCCAGCCACCTATAGATTCCGAACCAACTAGCTAACAATGCGATAAGCAGCAACAGGATCTGCCACCAGCGGAAGTGGTACCAGCGGCGAGGGGGAGGAGGAATGGTCATGAACTTAACTGTTATGCGCTTTTGCTACCACCTTGCACCAACCGCCTGACACTTTCAGGAGTGTCCTGCCAGGCATCCTGATAGGTGGATTCGAGCGGTGTCAACACGTGCGTCCCTGAAGCAATGAAAAGTGGCATATCAGGCAATGGACTTCCAACCCCCATCGTTTCAATGTAAGCCGACTGCACGGAGCCTGTTTCATAAGAAGCCAGCAGGCGGTCCTGCGGTGATGGCAAGGAAAATTCTTCATCGTCCAGTTCGTTCCAGATTAATTCATGCAGGCTGTGAGGATCGCGTTTACCTGGAGGGAACACGTCGATGACGAGCACATGAATGCCTTGATACAGTGCATCAGTTACTTTCTGGACAAATTGTCTGATGGCTCGATTGCCATCCTTATTGCCTGGCGAAACGATTTCGATGAGAGCAACCACTTTTCCCAAATGATGCCTGATGACAATGCGGTTCGCCTTGTCGGCATAGAAGTGCTTTTCCGTCTGACGTACGAATCGGGTCTGTGGCTTGTCAAGAACGGCGGCACCGCCCGAAAACCGAGTATCGTTCAATGCTTCTTCGATGGCTAACACATCACTTTCGACGGTGCCAGCCCGCTGTTCGACCAGAGCTGTCAGTTCCGTGGGCAAAACTCCACGATTCAAAGCGCGGGCAATGCTCACCGACCATACCTGATGAAAGTGATGAAACAGCCCTGCGGGTACTTGTGACCAGTCATGCAACGGCATTACTACCTCCGCTGGCATTATACCACAGGGTTCCAGCATGCTCCAGACAGTATTCGGACGCTCATCGCCGCGTCATCTCGACGGAGCGAGATCATTACCAACCAAAATAGAAACTGATCTAATTCCGCTTCCCCTCATGCATCAAGTCATTGCGAGGATTCAATTCCACCGTCGTAATGGCAGGTGTATGGGAAAAGTTCACAGACGGTTCGGGCAACGGTTTTCGAGAAGTTGGCAAAATGAGGTCACCCACCAGCACAGCCAGCAAAGCACCCAGAACGAGTGCCATCAACAGGAAGATGCCTTGGCGGTGCGATGCTTGTTTTCGTCGGTACCCTGCCCAGACATCCAGATGCTGAATGGGGAGCACCTCGTTGAACAAAACGATTTTCGGATTGGAACTGATGGAAGAGGGTGCGTCCATGTTCTGTCTCTAAGCATCCGTGCTATGCCTCGTCCATTGCCCGGACGGGGAGAGCACTTCGTGGGGCTGATAACGTGATTTGTACTCTAATGAACGGCATCCTGCAACATAATAACCAAGATAGGCATAAGGTAATTTCCGCAGACGCGATTCATCCATGACCGTCAACACATTCCAGGTACCCAAGCCCCAGTCGCGATATTCCGGGTCGTGAAAAAAGTAAATGGCCGACAAACCCTGTGGCACCACGTCCACGTAGCCAACGCCAATCAGCTTGTCGCGATCATAATAGCACCATTCTTCTGTGGGGATCGGGTTGCTGACAAAACTCGACAGGTAGGATTCATGGTCCTTGGGCGGATAACGTTGCCAGCCGATATGTTCCGATTGATGACTGTGGAACATATCGTGCAGGTGCAGCTTGGCATCCGAGACACTGGGTTGATCAATGACCAGGCGAATGCGATGCAGATTGTCACGGTGATTGCGTTTCTGGCTGCGGTTCATCTGAAATTCATTGACCAGTACACGCAGCGACCAGCAGGCAGTGCAGAAAGGACATCGGGGCCGAAACAGCGAACACCCAAACCGTCGCCAGCCTGCATCGAGCAAATTGCCGTACTCTTCGACGGTCAGACTGATGCAATCGAGGTACTCGAGCATCGCTGTCTGCTCGGGCAGATAGCTGCATCGGTGAGGCGGCGTGACATAATGGGTCGATATTTCCATCCTCACAGCCTAACATACCCGAAACCAATGCCAATCCGTAAAAATGTGAGTGGAATCTCATCATTTAACACGCTATCATCTGCCTGACCTGAACTCACCGCGATCTTATGGCCTTATCACTGGCACAGTACGCAGAACATCTGGATAGTCGGGCTGACCTGTTGTGGCCAGCCCCGCCGGAGGTGCATCGTACCAAGTCGAAGCCGCACCTGAAAAGCCTGCCAATGGTGAAGGCCGTTACGTGGAATGTCTACGGGACGTTGCTGGCTATTTCGGGTGGCGAATTTTATCGCGAGCATCCGCAGCCTTTCATCATGAACCTTGCCCTGGATAAGACGATCCAGGAATTCAAGATGTGGAAGTCGATGTCGCGCAAGCCCGGCCAGCCCGCCGAATACATGCGGGTAATGTTGCAGAACGTCTTCGATGAAATCAGTTTTCAGGTGGAAAAGGGCGAGAAGTACCCTGAATTCCCCGTAGAGCGGCAGTGGGAAGGGATTATCCGCAAGCTCATGCAGAACGAATACGTCATTGAAACAGGCAAATATGGTACTCTGGAAGAACTGGCGGTGAAGATTGCCTATTTCTTCCACCGGTCGCTGCAGGGTGTGGGTGCTCAGGCATCTGCTGCTGACACAGTACAATGGCTGAAAGATCGCAAATACTGGCAGGGAATCCTGGCAGATGCCCAGTGCTTCACCATGCTGCAACTGCAACGAAGCCTGGCTGAGCAGAATCCGCAGGTGATGCTGGATTTCTGCATCCCATCCTTTTGTCGATCTCTTTCCTTTCAGGTGAAAGGCAGAAAACCGTCCGAGCGACTATTCAAAGACATGGTGCAGAAACTGCGTTCAGCTGGAATCGAGCCGGAAGAAACCCTGCACATCAGTAATGATTTACCGAACGACCTGGCACCAGCCCGCCGGTTGGGGTTCATCACCTGCCTCTACACAGGCGACAGTAAGTCGTTGAAAGCCCCATCGGAACTGGTGGCAGACAAGAATATTCGCCCGGTGGTCATGATCAACGATCTGGCCCAGGTAGTTGACATGCTCTCGTCATGATGCTGGTTTCCTGCTACGTTGATGTTGTCAACCTCTCCGTCGCGAAATTCCTTTTATCCTTACAGATTCGAAACTTGCCATGCCTCCAGAAGTGATGTTTGATGTCAGTACCGTCGATGATGGCCGTGTACTCTTCAACATCGATCAGATACGTGAAGTGAATCCGCAACGTTTCGAGATGGAACAGTTGACTGCCATCGTCCACATCGATCTGGAACAGAACCTGATTGTGGGTTACAAGGATGTGACCGATCAGGAATTCTGGGTACGAGGCCACATGCCTGGCTTTCCATTGATGCCTGGTGTGATCATGTGTGAAGCCGGTGCACAACTGGGTGGTTTCTTTTCCAAGAAACATCTGGTGCCGGTAGGTAGCTTC
Organism: Planctomycetia bacterium; assembly: GCA_016795155.1. Classification (NCBI taxonomy): domain Bacteria; kingdom Pseudomonadati; phylum Planctomycetota; class Planctomycetia; species Planctomycetia bacterium. The sequence continues at coordinate 135,213 of JAEUIE010000008.1, forward strand.
GTTGTCTTTGGCGGCATGGAAGAGGTGCGTTTCCGGGGACAAGTCAAACCGGGAGATCGCTTCTGGATTGTCAGCAAGGCAGTCAAAGTGAATCGACGACAGGTGGTAAACCAGGTGCAGGGTTTTGTTGACGGCAAGATGGTGTTTGAAGGAACGTTGATTGGCATGCCCTTCACCACGCCCGGTCCATCTGAAGGTGCTGCGTGAGTGTGCGTAACAGCAAGCGTCTTCCCCTGGAATCGCTGGCACCGTATCTCTTTACTTTGCCTGCAACGGAAGAGTTGCTTGATCTGAAGCAGCTTTTCGGCAATGAAAACCCTTTCGAGCTGGAAGTAGGTTTTGGCAAAGGGGCCTTCCTGATTGAAGCGGTTCCGTTGCATCCAGATCGTAATTATCTCGGCATCGAAATTGACAAGGGACTGGCACTCTATGTTGCCACGCGTATGGCGAAGCGCAAACTCGCCAATATTAAAGTGGCACATGGCGATGCGGGCCGGTTGCTTTCACAGCATTTGCCTGCAGGCAGCCTGGCCGCAGTGCATGTCTATTTCCCTGACCCGTGGTGGAAGAAGAAACACCGCAAACGCCGGGTGTTCAACGAGGCGTTTGCTGAGCAGGCAGCACGAGTGATTCAGCCGGGCGGATATCTGCATATTGCCACCGATGTCGCTGAGTATTTTCAGGTGATGATGGGGACCGTCGCCCAGCAGCCTGCGTTTCAACTGGAAGATGCAGGCAGAGAGGAACGGGCAGAAGAAGCGAAGCCCGAGACGAATTTTGAGAAGAAGGCGAGAAAGGAAGGCAGACCCGTGTGGCGGGCGAGGGCGGTGAGGCGGTAGTTTGCCTTGCAACACCATGAATTGATGTGTATACTTTGTAGACACACCTTGGAGCCAGGCCATGCGTACGCATGTCAGCAAATGGGGCAACAGCTTCGCTGTTCGATTGCCCCATACGGTAGTCAAAGACCTCAGACTCCGCGAAGGAACCATTCTGGAACTGAAGTCGGATCAATCCGGTATCACGCTTCGCAAAACACAGAAGCGAATCTCGTTGCAGGAACTGTTGAAGGGAATCACGCCGGAGAACTGTCATGGCGAAGTCGAGTGGGGCCAATCGACCGGAAACGAAAGCTGGTAAATCTGTTTATATACCCGATGCAGGCGATCTCATCTGGTTGACAATTACTCCACAGGCTGGTCGTGAACAGATGGGCCGTCGGCCTGCACTGGTGCTGACACCACTGGCCTATAATCGTGTCACCTCCTTGTGTATCGTCTGTCCAATTACCAGTCAAATCAAAGGCTACCCATTTGAAGTCGTGCTTCCCGATCAGTCAGAAATAACTGGTGTTGTACTTGCTGATCACCTGCGCTGTGCGGACTGGAAAGCCAGACAGGCTGTTTTTGCAGGCAAAGCCGATGAAGAAATACTCAGTGAAGTCAAGGCAAAGCTCGGTTCATTGCTCGGTTGGTGAGAGGACTTCTGTGATGCTTCATCACAAAGCACTTTCGTTATTTCACTCCTGACAGCTATGTTCATCAACCCAACCGGCACCTAAACTAACTCACTCAGTAATTCTCTCCGGGCAAAAATCATCCATGAGCATACTCGTCGACAAAAACACCAAAGTTCTCGTACAGGGGCTGGGCAAGCAGGGCACCTTCCATGCCCTGCAGTGTCGGGAATATGGCACTAACATTGTGGGAGGCGTTTCGCCAGGCAAAGGTGGACAGACCAAGGAAGGCTTCCCGTTGTTCAACACGGTGACAGAGGCCATTGCCAAGACTGGCGCGAATGCCTCGGTCGTCTTCGTTCCTCCACCTGCCGCAGCTGATGCCATCATGGAAGCAGCGGACGCTGATCTACCTTTGATCATCACCATCACGGAAGGCATTCCGGTGCTCGACATGGTTCGGGTGAAACAATTCCTTGCCAGTAAACCGAAAGTGCGGCTGGTTGGACCCAATTGCCCTGGCGTTATCACTCCCGGCCAGTGCAAGATTGGCATCATGCCTGGGCACATTCACAAGCCGGGCAAAGTAGGCATCGTCAGCCGAAGTGGAACACTCACCTACGAAGCTGCATTTCAAACCACGACGCTGGGTGTCGGGCAAAGCACTTGTGTTGGTCTCGGCGGTGATCCTGTCAATGGCACCAGCTTCATTGATGTGCTGGCCATGTTCCAGAATGATCCTGGTACTGAAGCCATCATCATGATTGGCGAAATTGGTGGCAACCAGGAAGAGCTGGCTGCCGAGTTTGTCAAGAAGAATGTCACCAAGCCAGTTGCAGCATTCATTGCTGGTCGAACTGCGCCGCCTGGCAAGCGCATGGGTCATGCTGGCGCCATCATCTCAGGTGGGCAGGGCGGAGCAGATACCAAGGTCGCTGCCCTCAAGGCAGCAGGCATCGCCGTGGCAGACAGCCCCGCGACCATTGGTGAAACCCTGGTCAAACTCTTGAAGAAATAATGGCTCATCGTGTTGTCATTGTGGGGGGTGGCTTTGCTGGCCTGACCGCCGCACGGGCACTCAGGCGGGCACCCGTAGACATCACGCTGCTTGACCGGCGCAACTTTCACTGCTTTCAGCCACTGCTGTACCAGGTAGCCACCGGTGGATTGTCCCCTGCTAACATTGCTGCACCGCTGCGAGGCATCCTGCAGAAGCAGAAGAACTGCCGAACCCTGCTGGCAGATGTTTCCCGCATTGATCCGCAGCAGCAAGTAGTTCACTCTGATCTGGGTGAACATCCTTACGACAGCTTGCTGGTTTGCACGGGCTCCAGTCATGCTTATTTTGGCCACCCCGAATGGGAACAGTTTGCTCCGGGGCTTAAGACACTGGAAGATGCTGTAGCGATCCGAGCCAAGGTGTTTCTTGCCTTCGAAAAAGCGGAGGCTGAGACCGACCCGAAAGAACGACAAAGGCTGCTGACGTTTGTAGTCATTGGTGCCGGGCCAACCGGGGTGGAACTGGCAGGAGCTATTGCGGAATTGGCACGTCATACGCTACGTGGTAATTTCCGGGCTATCGATCCGAAGATGGCTCGTGTTATTCTCCTGGAAGGTGGCGATCGCATCCTCACGAGTTATGTTCCCAAGCTTTCGCAATCCGCACTGCATTCACTACAGCGATTGGGTGTCGAAGTCAGGCTTAAGGCGAAGGTAACACACGTCAGCGAGCAGGTTGTCACGTTTGAGCAGGAAGGGCAGACTTTTGAACTGAAGGCCCAAGTCGTTCTCTGGGGTGCTGGCGTGCAGGGTTCGCCTCTGGGCAAACAGCTTGCCGATCAGACACATTGCAAGATTGATAAACAGGGGCGGTTACTGGTGCGGGACAATCTCACGGTGCCAAACTTTCCGAATATCTTCATTCTCGGCGACCTGGCTCATGTGGAACAACAGGGGAAAATCATCCCCGGTGTAGCACCGGTGGCCATGCAGATGGGAAAGTATGCTGCCCGGCTCATTGATGCCAGGCTGCGGAACAAGATCATTCCGATGTTCGAGTATCGCGACAAGGGCAGCATGGCGACGATTGGGCGGGGCGCTGCCGTCGCTGATCTGGGTTTTCTGCAATTAACAGGTTACCCGGCCTGGCTGGCCTGGCTGTTTCTGCATGTTATTTTCCTGGTAGGCTTTGAAAGCAAGCTGCTAGTGTTGATTCAGTGGGCATGGAACTACATCACCCGCGCCCGCTCAGCGAGATTGATTGCGGATGACCCGGTGGCGGTGAGGAAAAATCTGACGTGAGATTTTTGTTGTTGCGGTCATAATGAAACTTTTCACCTCCACCGGATTATGGGATTCTGTGTCAGGCAGGATCGGGCGGTTGAGGGCATCTCACATGCAACACAAGTGTGCTTAAAGGGAGGCTTCCATCTGGTGCGCTTCAAATCGAACAATTTCTTCTTTCAATTGATTAATGATTTTTTTCAAAGACTGTTTGGTGAGTTCGCGTGTTCTGACATTGGCTACAGGCTCGATCTCTAATTCACGCAGGCGGTCTTCCAGCATTTTGAGTTTGGCTTGTGTATTCTTCCACTGCCGCTTGCTTTGAATGCTCATAGTAACACCTCGATAACGCCTTTGGGAACTGCATCCCGATCTGATGCATAGACCTGCTCAACCATGATGGCGTATTCCATTGCCTCCACCATGTGTAAATCAACAAAAGGAAGTCCCTCGCTCAACTCAGCTGCTGCTGCGGGGTCGAGCGGAAAATCGGAAGGAAGAAGCATTGCACAATCGACATCATTAGGTTCGAACACATCCGTGACAAAGCTTCCATTAATGATGATACGCTGAACACCTGACTTCTTCGCTAATTCGACCAGCCAGCGAATCGAATCCATCTGTGCTCGCCGAATCTCCGATTCCTGCCCAAAACGAGAAGCAATCTCCTCAAGGGATGCCAGATGCACACCGGGCGGAAGGTAGCCGATGTCGTTGAATTCCGGAATCATTTCGAAGAACTCTCGTTCTGGCAATGCCTCTTGATTCATCTTAACCGACACCAACACTTTCTGCCACTGCTTCGCCGCCTTGGCTTGTTGGTTCGGTTTCAAGCTGGACCCGGCAATCGAAAGATTCAGTCCATGCAACACTTGCTCACGTGGTTCGAATACTCATTTTGACATTCCATCTTTAAAATTTCCTTTCCCCGCACACCAACTCAGGTTACCGTAGAGCGTTCACCCCTGCATATTTCTCGAGGTAAGACCGATGCGATTCTGGATTGCCTGTCTGCTGACCTGCCTGGCGCTGTCGCCAGCGTATGCTGATGTCAAACTGCATGGCTTGTTTACGGATCATATGGTTCTGCAACAGAAAGCTACCGTGCCCATCTGGGGCCAGGCTGATCCTGATGAAAAGATTACCGTCAGCATGCAGGGACAGAAAGTGACCACCCAGGCTGACAGCAACGGCAAATGGATGGCCAAGCTCAACAACCTGGAACCGGGCGGCCCATTTGAACTGACAGTAGAAGGCAAGAATTCCGTCAAGCTGAGTGATGTTCTTGTTGGCGAAGTCTGGATCTGCTCCGGTCAGTCGAACATGCAGTGGGCTGTGAACCAATCGAAAGATGCCAAGGATGTGGTAGCCAGCTCAGCTAATCCGCAAATTCGGCTGTTCCAGCACAAGATGGTGACATCGGGCAAGCCGCTCAGTGAAGTACAGACCAATCCCGCGTGGAAATCATGGCGATTGGCAGGTCCCGATTCCGTGCCTGGCTTCAGCGCGGTCGGCTACCACTTCGGCAAGACTCTGCAGAAAGAACGCCATGTACCCATCGGCCTGATTCAGACAGCATGGGGCGGCACACCTGCCGAGGCATGGACTTCCACCGAGTTTCTGGGCAAGACGCCTGATGTCAGCCATTATCTGACGAACATCAACAAGGCCGTGGCTGACTTTGAGCAGAACCAGGACGCCCTTACGAAGAAGTATGAAGAACAACTCAATGCTTACAAGGAAGAAGCGGCCAGGTTGAAAGCGGAAAACAAGAAAGTACCCGCTGCACCTCGCAAACCTCAGCACCCTGACACGAACCCTGGCAGCCCGGCACGTCTTTACAATGCGATGATCCAGCCACTGGTGCCGTTTGCTATCAAGGGTGCTATCTGGTATCAGGGCGAATCGAATGCAGGCCGGGCTTATGAATACCGCACGTTGTTCCCGACGATGATTCAATCCTGGCGATCTGCCTGGGGATATGAGTTTCCGTTCCTGTTTGTGCAACTGGCACCCTTTAAGGCCATTGTTGAACAGCCTCAGGAGAGTGATTGGGCTGAGTTGCGCGAAGCACAACTGATGACCAGTCTCAAGCTGGCTGGCACGGCCCAAGCGGTCATCACTGACACCACCAACCCCGATACTGATCAGAAAGACATACATCCGGTCAACAAGGCTCCGGTCGGCGAACGGCTTGCCCTGGCAGCGTTGCAGAAAGTGTACGGCGAATCGATAGTAGGCTCCGGACCTGTCTTTGAAAAAGCAGAATTTAAAGATGGCCAAGCCATCCTGCACTTTACATCGGTTGGTAAAGGATTAATGTGCAAAGGGGATAAGCTCACTGGCTTCACCGCTGCAGGGGCAGATAAGAAGTTCTACAACGCTGATGCGAAGATCGAGGGCAACACGGTGGTGGTGACGTGTGAAGTTGTTGACAAGCCCGTAGCAGTTCGCTTTGGCTGGGCCGACTACCCAGTGGTAAACCTGTTCAACCAGGAAGGCATTCCCGCATCGCCTTTCCGTACCGATGACTGGCCCGGAAAAACCTGGCCGAAGAAGTGATGCACCCGAATGGCACGATTCTATCTTGCTTTGGATGTGCACAGACTGAATGGTATTCTGATCGGAGAGGGGAAAGAGCATCTTGGTTCTTTCCCCTCCTGTGTCATCGTGCGTACCGGTCTTTTGTGAATTTTAATTCACTTCGCACATTACTTCTTGAGTTGCCCAGGCAGATTCAGCTAGCGTTCTGTTTTCCAAACCCCTCCATTCAGAAACTACTACACTTCAGCAATTTCTTTCCTTGTACACTTGTGCTTAAGAATAAGCCTGACCTAAATCATCATGAGGAGGCTTCCTCACGATGGAACTACAACCACACTTGATGATCAAAGGCCGGGGGACTGCCATTAATCCGGCAAACCGCTTTGTTCCCATCCATTATGATGTTGATGATGCTTTGCCTCAGGAAGATCTACCCTCGCCACGCACCCGTTTTTTCGTTGATCATTCCCGTTCGGTAATCTCGCGTAACGACAGCCCCGATCTCCATTTCCGGTACACGCTCAATCCGTACCGTGGCTGCGAGCATGGCTGCATCTACTGCTACGCCCGGCCGACGCATGAATACTACGGCTTGTCGTCCGGTCTCGATTTTGAAACCCAGATCATGGTGAAGGCCGATGTCGCCAGGCTACTGCGAAAGGAATTGATGAAGCCGAGTTGGAAAGGGGAACTGATCAACCTCGCTGGCAATACCGATTGCTATCAGCCTATCGAACGGAAACTGCAACTGACCCGCCAGTGCCTCGAAGTAATGGCTGAGTTCAGGCAGACCGTTGAGATTGTCACCAAGAATCATCTTGTTGTTCGCGATATAGACCTGCTCAGCGAGTTAGCCAGGCACCAGGCTACCAGCGTCAGCATTTCCATCACCACGCTCGACGATGCACTGGCAGGCAAGCTGGAACCTCGTGCCACCCGACCGCCCGGCAGACTCGATGCTGTCCGTGAACTCAGCCAGGCTGGCATTCCAGTGGGTATTCTCATGGCCCCGGTGATTCCCGGCTTGAACGATCATGAAATGCCCGAGATACTTGCTGCAGCCCGCCAGGCAGGCGCCGCCTTTGCAGGTTGGATCGTGTTGCGGCTGCCCTATGACATCAAAGACCTGTTTGCAGATTGGCTGCAGCAACACTTCCCCAACAGCAAGGATAAGGTGCTGAACCGCATTCGCGATCTGCGTGACGGCAGACTCAACGACCCGAACTTCGGCACCAGAATGCGAGGCGAAGGCATCTGGGCGAATCTGTTTCAACAACAGTTTCGGATACATAAGAAACGGGCAGGCTATCCTGAAAGTGTACCGCCGATTTCAACTTCTGCCTTTCGACGGCCTGGTTACCAGCAGCAACTGATGTTTGAGTAAGCACTTCGACGTTCCTCTGATGCTTTATCAGGTACAAGCCTGTGCTGGTTGGTTGCAAACGCGTTCGCAATCTGCTCAAATGGTTTGATCGCTCAAGATGGAAATGGTGATGGCAGCACAGCAGGCAACCGAATCGCTACGTTGTATGGAAGTGTGGGGAGGCAACCGGGGCATTGAACAGGCCTTCGAACTTCCCGGGCTGGATGTATGGCTATACTCACGTCCGATCGGCCATGCGGAAAATGGTGGCGATGTTTACTATCTTTCTTCGTGTGCTTCAGGCCGCATCTCCCGTCTGCTCGTAGCCGATGTCAGTGGACATGGTCCAGAAGTATCGCAATTAGCACTGCGACTGCGTGAACTCATGCGGCGGAATATCAATCGGATCGATCAGACCAGTTTCGTTGCCAGCATGAATCAGGAATTCGTCCACTTCAATCAGGAAAGCCGTTTCGCCACCGCGCTGGTCGGAACCTATTTCTCGAGCAACGGCCGGTTACAACTCTGCACCGCGGGCCATCCGCAACCACTCATATATCGTGTTCAGGCAAATACCTGGGAACTGCTGGAACTCAATCGCCAACCCGGAGCCACGGGGAATATTCCTCTCGGCATCCTTTCGGAAGTGGAGTACAGCCAGTTGGAATTACCCTTGTCCAAGGGAGATATGTTGCTGGCCTATACCGATGGCATCATGGAAGCTCGAGTCGAGGAAGGCAAACTACTGGGCAGTGATGGCCTCCTGACACTCGTACAATCGCTGAATGCCCAACAGCCAGAACAGATCATTCCAAGGCTAGTCAGCGCACTCGAAATGCGGTTGCACTGCCGCATCGATGATGATTTCACCCTGTTACTGGCCCGCTGCAATACACGCTCGGTCAGTTTGATGAGCGACCTGCTGGCTCCCTTCCGACTGCTGACTTCACCGCGGAACAACACACAATATCGCGATACAGCGGCTATTAACTAAACTTTCCTTCGCCAGCATGCGATGCAAGCAATGATTGATCTTTGAGAATAGTGATAATGAATGTAATTCCCTTTGATGCAACCTTGGAACTTTACCAGCAACAAGCCAAAGCGGTGTTTGCTAATCTCCAATCCGGTGACGAAGCCGTTCAATGGCGCTTCAAGTGGATGCATCCTCGTTTTCGGGGCAAGCATGTCAGCGAAGTGAAGTCAGCCAGTCTTACTCTGGAAGATGCCAAACTGCTGATCGCTCGTGAATACTATTTTGAAGACTGGAATGCCCTGGCTGAGTTCACCCAAGCAGTTCAGCATGAAGGTGAAGTGAAATGGCTTGAACAGGCAGTGGAAGCAGTGATCGCAGGCGATGTTGCCAGTCTTCGTTCCATGCTGCAGACACATCCTGAACTGGTGAAAGCCCACTCGGTTCGTAATCATCATGCCACCCTGCTCCATTATCTTGGGGCCAACGGCATAGAAAGCTACAGGCAGAAGACGCCTGCCAATGCTGTCGAAATCATGAAGCTCCTTCTGGAAGCAGGCACCGAACCCGATGTCCTGGCCGATATGTACGACCAGAAATGCACTACCATGAGCATGCTGGTTTCCAGTTCGCATCCTCATGAAGCTGGTTTGCAAACGGCTCTCGCAGAAACACTCCTCGATCATGGAGCAGCACTCGAAGGCCCCGGCAGCGAATGGTCTTCTGCCGTGCTTACCGCGCTCTTGTTTGGCTATCTTGATACGGCCAAGGCATTGGCGAAGCGCGGCGCCAAAGTGGAACACCTGCCCATCGCAGCTGGCCTGGGACAAGTAGAAGAAACAAAACGATTGTTGCCAACAGCAGACAGTCTCGCTCGGCATCAGGCCCTGGCATTAGCTGCGCAGCTTGGCCACTTGGAGATAGTGAAGCTGCTTCTCGATGCTGGCGAAGATCCCAATCGTTACAACCCGGAAGGATTCCACTCGCATGCCACGCCGTTGCATCATGCAGCGCTCGCTGGTCATTTGGATGTGGTCAAACTGCTGGTGGAACGTGGCGCCCGGCTTGATATCTGCGATACGCTCTACGACAGTGCACCGCTAGGCTGGGCGAAGCATGGGAAGCAGGCTGCAACTGTTGCGTATCTGGATAATTACCTGCAGTCATAATATCTTTGATCTCATCTCGAATAACACAACATGCATTCGTCCAGACACACAATAGTAACTGTTCTTATTTGCCTCGAATTTAGTCAGCATATAATGAGGTAACAGAGGAGTACTTACCAATGGATCAAACCAATCAGCCACCAACGTCGAAGTTTCGCTTCGATTTCGTGCCGCTGGAACTGCCTTTTACCTGCACACTTTCAGGTGAGAAGCAGAAGCTGGCAACCTGCACCGTACTTGACGCAGGCTACGTGATGGTTGATCCCGAAACGCGCCAGGCGGTCTTCGTCGTTACCAATGGCAATGAAATCTGATTGCACGTTTGAATATTAACACAGGTTAGCTGTCAACCAGCTAACCTGTTTTCTTTACCGTTGACTGAGCATGGTACTCTGTTTCTGCCGAGCCACTTCCTGCACCAGTTTCTGTAACGCCAGCTCTTCCGTTGCACCCTGTACCGTAACCTGACCTTCACCCAGATGGCACGAATACTGGTAGCCTTCCGCCAGCTTGTCGCGTTTGACACTGCGGACGTCCATGCGATCCAGCCAGGCTGTCACCGTTCCAAGATCATATCGTTCAGGCAGTTCCACGGTGCTGACAGGCAGTGTTCTGGTTTGCTTGACCAGAATCCCCGCTTCTACAGGTGTGGGAATGCGAATAGGCTTCCAGTCGGCTTGCTGTCGTTGAGCCAAAGCGGGTTGCTGTGCTTCTGGAGCAGCGGCACGGATGATGGGCTGACGAGTAGGCTGTGGATTCACAGGCTGCTGGACTGGCCGTTGCAACATCCCCGGCATGGCAGGCAGCCTATCATTGCTGGCATAGCTCCGCGGAGCCTGTGAAGCAGGCTGAAACTGTTGCGCAGGCTGCATGGCATAGCCCTGAGGCTGCATACCCTGCTGCGGGTATCCCATCATCTGTTGTGCAGGCATTTGCTGAACTGGCATCATCTGCATCGGCACTGGTGAACCACCAGGCGGGCAGTTTCCACCAGGCAGTCAGGACTGTGCTTCAATACGGCCATACACCATCACAAAACTCAAAATAGCCCAGAGGGTTGAATATCGTTGTTGCATGCTTCTTCGCCTCCCTGCGAGATGCGTCGGCTCTTAGCAGATAAATTCCTCGCTCCAAGTGCAACCAGCCTGCTTTGTAAAAAGGGATTACATTTTTGCAAGAATTACCTGATATCTTGTCATATATTCCAGTAAGTACATCATGATTCACCATCGTTGTTAAGTGGGGTAAGTTAGATGCATCCCATTCGAGGCATTGTGTTGGCTGGCGGCAAGGGAACTCGGCTCGGCGAACTGACCAAGGTCACCAATAAACACCTGTTGCCTGTCGGCCCCTGGCCCATGGTCTATCATCCCTTGAAAAAATTAACCGGCGCTGGTATTAAGGATGTCCTGCTGGTGTCAGGAACCGAGCACATGGGCGATTTCGTCGAATTGCTCGGCTCCGGCAAGGATTACGATTGTCGACTCACCTACCGCGTTCAGGATGAAGCAGGCGGTATCGCACAGGCTCTGGGCCTGGCAGAACTCTTCGCCCAGAACAGCCGCTCCGTCGTCATTCTCGGCGACAATATCTTCAGCACTCCACTGACTCCACTGCTCCGCGATGCCAACGAACATCCCGACTGGGCATGGATTGCGCTGAAACAGGTTCCCGACCCCGGCCGCTACGGCGTTGCTGAAATGAAAGGCAACCAGGTTATCGGCATCGAAGAGAAGCCCAAGCAACCCAAGAGCGACTTCGCTGTTGCGGGTATCTACGTTTACCCAGCTGATGTATTTACTGTCATCAAGACTCTGAAGCCCAGCGCTCGTGGCGAACTCGAAATCACCGATGTGAACAAGTACTACCTGCAACAAGGCCGCATGGGCGCCAGCTTCCTCGATGGCTACTGGACCGACGCAGGCACCCCGGAATCGCTGGCGCATGCGAACCAGTTGGTGAATGCAACTATGCCGGAATTTTAGATTTGCCATAAAGAGGGGCGCGACGTGAGTCCGCCGGTAGTGTTTGCGAAGTGTTCACACTCACGAGAATCGTGCCCATATTGATGTTATCGCTGGTCCCTACGTTGCAGGGAAGATAACTTTGTGCACTTGACTAGCTGCCCAATTAAGTTGGCTGCTTTGAGTTCATCAACAATGATCTTATCGATTTGTCTTAGTCCCGGAGGGACGTTGGTTAGTAGCCTGGGGCGCTAGCCCCTGGAAGGAATCGAAAGTTGTGTTGAGCCCCAGTGGGGCGATGGTGACGTGTGCTCGTTTACCATCGCCCTTCCAGGGCTCTGTTTTGACAACATGCTTACCAGGGGCTAGCGCCCCTGGCTACTGGCCATCGCCCCTCCGGGGCAAAAACAATTGAGAACATCGAAATTTTCATAGATCGACCTTCATTAGTATTTATTGACAGTCATTTATGTGCTCAAATTGGTACAACTGGCATTCAGTAATATTCCTCAAACCCAATGATTCGGAATACCTGACACGAGCGCCGAATACTCAAACCAAGACGTTCCAGGACTTTGGATCGGGTTGTGTTAACATACCTACGGTTTCAGACCCCACTGCCCCACTCACTTGGTGATCGCAACAAAACCATGATACCAACCTTCCTGTTTACGGCCCTCTTTATTCAATCGGCAGAGATTGCATATGGAAAGTTATCGCCTCTCGGGCGTTATATCGAATCCTCCAATTGGAAAGAGCGTAAATTCGCTTATCAATATTCCCTGAATAGCGTCATTGGCATCAAACGACAGAAGATGAAACCGTACCTGGTGCATCTAGTGAAAAGAGGTTCGCCACCGCGATACGCACCGATCATTGGAGAAGAGTTCGAATTTTCATCCCGGCGTGTTGCCTTGTCGATTCTTGCCGAATGGCAAGACCCCAGCTTGATTCCGTTGTTTCTCGAGTTCATTGTTTATCAGGCTCCCGATCCCAAAAGACCGATCGAAACAGACGCAAAGGGGCGGCAACACAGTGAAGATTATTTTGCCGCTGTGAAAGGTCTTATTGATATTGGTCAACCTGCCTTGGAACCAACATTGCGTGAATTAATAAAGAGCGTGATTCCTACTAAATTCAACGCGAATGGTGACTCATACAAAACGGCAAGCGTTTATGTCCGATACAAAAATCTCATTTACGTCTTCTGGTGCATCCTCGATTACCAAGGCACTAAGGACTACTTCACCAGGGAAATCGAGAAGTTGGACAAGACTAATCCGAAATCAGCAGACAAGCTGCGCGAAGCTTTGAAATTCCTTGAAAAGAATTACCACCACAAGCGAAATAAGCCATAGTCTGGCATGATCGATTTGCCGCTCGTATCTTACTTAATCACCGAAATCTGTTCCACATCTTTGATAGGGTCTTTACCCGTCAAATCGCTTTCCAGTTCGATGAACAGTCGGCCATCGCCTGCTGCCACACCTTCGAGTTCCAATTGATAATTGAAGGCATTGGTCGGCAGTAGATCTTTCATCACATTAAACACAATCGTGTCGCCCTGCACCTGGCCTGCTGAGCCATCGGGTGCAATCGCTTTCAGAATACGCAGCTCTGGCGATGTCTTCACTTTCACCGCAATGCGTCCCACTTGTTGCGAACCCGTGTTGTTGATCGTAATCGTGTACGAAGTAGTATCGTTGACATGGATGGTGCCCTTGCGGTCTGCCTGCTCAGCCTGCATCAGGAGTGCCGGGATGCCTCGCAGTTCAACATCCACTTCGGAACGTTCGCTGAGGTTCGGGCCGAAGGTTGCCACCACGCGGTTGGTAGCCTTGGCTGCAGTCTGCCGGGCTTCCACTTCCACCCGCAGCCGACGCTTGCCATTAGCTTCAAGCGTGCCAAGGTTCCAGGTCACGTCGTTGCCTGTTCCCTGGCCGTTATCGTAAACCCGTACCAGTGCTACCTGCGCAGGCAGCGTATCGCGAATGACAACATTATTGACTGGCTGATCGCTGTTGTTCTCGACAAAGATTTCCCAGATGAACCTGCCACTCACATAGCGTGCTTGCGGGCCTTTCTGCTGCAGGTTCACGCTGAGCCGAACCACATTGAGTAGCGCGGTGGCTTCATCACGCAGGCCATTGTCTGCCGTTACTACAGCTTTTGTATTGAATGTTCCAGCCTGCACTGCCTTCAAAGGCAGCGTAAAGTCACGCGATTCGCGAGGCTGCAACGTGAACGGCGACATGGCCACGCTGCGATCAGGACTCGGCTTGCCTTCATAGAAGAAGACCAGGCCCTGATCAAAACTGCTGGTAATAATCACATTGCTCGCTGGTGCATCACCCGTATTCTCGACACGAATGGTGAACGGAACATCAGCGTTCACGTAGCCATTAGGCGGTGCGGTCAAGCGCACTTTGAGTGCCGGGCTGGTGGCAGTGGTCATGAAAAACGATTCAGCAGCCTTGATACGATCCTGATCAATCACTCGTGCCTGGTTGTTGAACTGTCCTCCCCGGGTTGCTCTTACTTTCAGGTTGATGGCCTTCGCAGCGCCGGGTGGCAAAGGCAGCAGTGTCCAAACCAATCGGTTGCCTTCAGTGCCAACGGGCATGGGCTCAGCACTGACAAACTGCAAGCCAGCAGGTAGGTCATCTTCCACCGTCAGCGGATCAGACTGGCTGCGGCTGGTGTTGGTTACGGTAAGCTGATAATCGAAATCGGTGTTGATGCCGACGACATTGGGGCCTGATTTGTTCAACGTCAGGCCAGAGCCAACCCATTCGACCTGGGTTTCACCTCGCAGCACGACGATGCCTGAACCCGTTACCGCCCCCAGATCAGGTGGGCGAATCAGCTCGACCCCAATGCGGGTAATCCCCATCTGCGGGCTTTGCTGCCTGAGCTGGACGATGGCGTTGCCCAGCGAATCGGAAGTCGCTTCCGCTTCGGGGCCATTGGTGTTCACAAAGAGTGCCGGCGGGCCATCCAGTACCTTATAGCGGACGCGATAACCCTGCAGTGGCTGACTGTCGGATGCTTTGAAGACTTTGGTGGTCAGTGTTGCTATCTTGCGTGCCTGTTGTGGTTCGGGAATCTTCCACTGGGCATCGAGCCAGTAGGTCGTCACCGTCATGCGGTTCTTATCCATGTCATGGATAGCCGGTACGTAGGCGGTAACCTTGGTTTCACCTTCTTCCGGGCAGGAAACAATGCAGAACGTTTGCCCTGGATTGACAACGAAATCGTCCTTCGGATCTTTATTGCCTCGATCAAACTTGTGTTCGAGGTATCCGGTGTAACTGACAGCGTACTTCTCGTTGACCTTGTAGCCTCGGTCGGGGTAGACACCACCTTCATCCACTTCGATGATGTGCCCTTTGCCATGCACCATCCATTCGACACGTCGACCTCGCCGAGCCGCGCCCTGCTGGTCGTAAACGGTTGCCATGTAGACCTGGATGCCACCCACCTGCTGGCTTTGTATTTTGGGACGTACTTCTACACGACAGGCATAGGGATCGTAATTCGCGTAATAACCCTTCCCAGGAGGCTTGGCATGCGTTTGCACAATTTCGCCATTGGGTAGCAAACCATAGTACAACTGTGCCGGGTTCTGACTGGGACTGAAGATACCGCACCCGCTCACTGATGCCAACAGCATCAATGCGATTCCGCACCACGTCGCTCGTTGCGTCGTGCGCGTCATACTACGGGCCTCCCCCCTGCAAAAATTCCCCTTACAAACAGCGGTGCGATACGCGATGTGAAAAATAATGCAAGGCCAATTCACCCCGGCACTGCCTTGCACCAGGCATGTTGAGCAATTCCCGGTCATTCGCTGTGGAAATGCGTAAAATACGGGCAATGACTAATTCGCTTTCTCTCCTCGCCCCTGGCAGCCGAGGGGGTGAAGGGTTCATTGAGTTAAAACACTACACATCGATAAGGAGTTCTACATGATTCGTTTCATGTTTCTGATAGCCTTACTGGCCATCATTGGCTGTGGCAAAACCGAAGTGAATGCACCTGGAGTGAAAGTAAAGGCTGGTGCCGACGGAGTGAGCGTTGATGCTCCCGGTGTCAAAGTGAAGTCTGATTCATCGGGAACCAAGGTCGATGTTGGCCCGGACAAGAAGTAAATCCGTGAAACGGCATTAGTATTTTGCCCTATCAATTCATTTTCACCATCTTGCCAGCTATCTCTGTGCCTGCAACTGAGTTACGCTTGACCGCTTGACTTAGCGCGGGTACAGAGCATCATATGGCACATTGCGCAAAATTCCTGATTCTTCTGATACTGTTCACCAGTGGCTGTGCCAGCACTTCATCTGCCGGTGCCAATCGTGGTGTAGCACCACCGTTACCCACGCCTAACCCTGCAGCACCGGGACAGATGCCACCACCACCGGGAGCAGTCATTCAGCCTCCTCCGGGTGTTGGTGTTCAACCGCCTCCGGGAGTGATGCCGCAAACCATGGCTCCGCAAAGCCAGGAGCAGATTCGCGTTCAACAAACCGCTGCCCGACTCTACCAGGCTAATCCCTGGCTGAAAGTACGTCCGCAGTGGTATGTCACTGCTGGTGATACGCCAGGTGTCAATACACAGGGTGAACAGTATGCCATGATATCCAGCGGTTTGGTACAATCTGCCAGCGACGGGCAATTGGCGGCTGTTATGGCTTTGCAATTGGGTGATCTGATGGCAGCCAGGCAGCGCGTTGCCATGCAAGCTGTTCAGCAACGTCGTGAAACCACACCTCCTCCTGACATCTATCAGGAACGTGACGGCATGACTTCCAGCCAGGCCTTGCTTGATCTGGCGGCACAAGCCAAGTTCCGGGGTGACCCGCGCGATCCGCGACGGCGAGAGCAACAGCAGCAGGTTCCCGTCAACGATGCACCCACCTGTGCACGACAAATTCTGGTGCAGGCTGGCTATTCCGAACTGGAACTCGATCAGGCAGCTCCACTGCTGCAGCGATTCCCGATGGTTCGTCCAGCACAGTAGCTCACTCGCTGCAAGTCAAAGTCTAAATTTTAGATGAAATTGAAGTGTGGTTTTTGCTGCGATGATCGAACGTACCGTTCAGGTTATAACGAGAGCGCATCTAGCGAAAAATGCAAATAATCTACTGGATAATCAGAAAAAAGTGAGAATTCGGGTATCATCATAAAAGGAATAAATGTCGCATCAGCATTATGTGACATGATTGTGACACAAAGAACTTACTTTACCTGCCTAGACTGTGAAAAGGACTCAATTTCCGTTGACACACCTGTGTCTAAGATATACGATCAGCTATCTACCTAACTTTGCCAGCTTGCCCAGTTGCGTTGTCTCGTGTAGGAACAAGCACGAACGTAAATCTGGGATGACGTCTTCGCTGGGTGGCCACTTTTTAAGGAGCGTTTCGCATGTACAGTATGGTGATGGTGATGGCGATGAGTAGCCCTGCAGCTCTGCCTGCTGGCTGCTTCGGTAAGTGCAATGGCAATTCCTGCCATGGCGCGGTCGCCTGCAGCGGTTACAGCTGCTCCGGTTATTCTTGCTCAGGCTCGGCCTGCTCCGGCAGCCGTTGCCACGGTCTCTTCAGCCGCAAGAGCAGCTGTCATGGCTGCAACGGCTGGGCATCCTGCTCCAGCAGCCGCTGCCACGGTAGCTGCACTGGTTGCACAGGCACCGTTGTTGCCTGCACAGGTTCCTCTTGCACTGGTTCCGCTTGCACAGGTTGCAATGGCGGTCACCGCGGTCTCTTCAGCTGCTTCAAGAAGAATCGCTGCCATGGCTGCAATGGTTGCAATGGCCACGTGGTAGCTTGCTCCGGTTCAGCTTGCACTGGTTGCACAGGCACTGCAGCTCCAGCTGCTCCTGCTGCAGAACCCAAGAAGGCCGAACCCAAGCCACCAGCCGCTTCTCTCGAAGCTCCTGCCAAGGTCCTCGTGAGCCTGCCTGCTGATGCCAAGCTGCTGATCGATGGTCATGCAACTGCTTCCACCTCCACCGAACGCACTTTCGTCTCCCCCGCTCTGGTTGCTGGTAAAGACTATCAGTACACCCTGACCGCTGAATTGGTTCGCGACGGCAAGAACGTCACCGAAACCAAGACGATCGTTGTTCGCGCTGGTGAAACCACTTCGGTCAACTTCTAACCGTTGCTGGCATCCTGAGCTAGACAATTCGAAGTACGCAACGGCCTCTGATCTTCAGAGGTCGTTTACTTTGATACGCGCTTTTCATTGGCGAGCCAACTCTTTTCGACGTACTCTAATTCATACCCCTCATTCTGTTCCCACCGCAATTTCGCTTGCCACGGAACGAATAATGGGGTGGAGGCAGAGTATGACCCCAGTCAATCTGACCGATGAGCAGCCCACTTCTCTGATGCCCGTCTCAGCATCAGTGCCGGTGGAAACTGCGCCTGTTCAGGAGCTGGAGGATCGAATTCAGCGTCTGGAAGAAGCTGTTGCTGCCCTCACGGAAATGCAGCATTGGGATGAATCACCTCGTCAACTGGAGCCTGCTTCCAGGCCAATGCCGCAGGTCAGCAATGATGTTCCTCGTGCGATGCCAATCCCTCCGCCGCCTACTGCATCGCTCGCGGAATTCAGCCTTCCTGCTACTGCACTGCCTCAGCCAGCTCCCCCTTCGAAACTGACGACGCTGCTGCAGCCGGTGAAAACAGCCTTGCCTGTTGCATCTTCCATGATGAACAAAGTGCTGCCCGCTTCGTCACTATGGCGCGATTTCTGGTGGGATATTCGCATAGCCTGGCGAATGTTCCGCGATCCCTACTATCCGATGTCCACCGCCTTCAAAGTGGTGCCACTCTTTGCCATCTTCTATGTCACCATCTGGCCCTGGTTCAGCGCCTGGACCGGCATCTTCGGCACCGTGATGAACTACTGCGTCAACGCCGTGGTGATCTATATCGCGTTCAAGGTAATCCAACGCGAACTGCGACGGTATTATGATTTTGCGGAGAAGTATAGAAGGTAAATGCCGGGAATTATCCCTTCCAACCTTTTTAAACTCTGCGTTGCCATTCTGAAACATCACGGCTTCCATGCAAGATGGCCAACACTTCAACGCGATCGACAAGAATGCGGTAGTAGACGATATACGGGAAACGACGGATCGTCGTTGCCCGAACATTTCCCCATAACAAGGCGCATGATTCCGGAGAGTCGCCAATTGCCAATAGTTTCGCTTTTGTCCGAGTAACAAATGTTACCCCTAAACCATCTCGCTTGGTGTTGTACCACTCATATGCTTGCTGCAAATCGAAGAGCGCCTCGTCGGTAAGATTGACCGGCAGGCTCATGGCTTACCTAGCATTTTGTCAACAGCTTCTTCCAACGGGATGCCTACTCCAGGTCTGGCATCGGCTTGAACGATTCGGCGTTCCACTTCATCTTGATGCCAGCGCGGAATCGGAGGCAGTTTTTCATCATTCAAGCTGTCCCAAAGAAGACCCACTAATTCCAGACGTTCTTCAGGGGGCAAATGATCAATTCCGTATTGCGCTAATGTGATGGGCATGGCATCCTCTCGAAGGCTAATATCACGATATCATCGAACCAATGTTGCTGCAATATGCTGTATCAGTGGAAACTGGGGCTAAGTTGTGCAGAATAGTCATGATCGTATTCATTCTGTCTCCTGGCTACTTATTCTCACACCGCCTCCTGCTCTACCTTCGTATCCCTCTGCACATACATCTCTTCAATCACATCCGCGTAATTCTTCGCAATGATGCTTCTGCGTAGTTTAAGCGTCAGTGTCAACTCATCCGATTCTACCGAGAACGGCCTGCTGAGCAGGGCAAAGTTGCGAATCTGCTCGTTATGTGAAACATCTTTCAGAAGCGTCTTGATACGATCAAAGTACAACTGCCTGACCTGGGCATGGCTGAGCATCTCTGCATCGCTGGTCCATTCCAGTTTCTGTTCCGCAGCCCAGACTTTCAGAAAATCCATCCCGGGCACAATCAGAGCGGTGAGGAATTTCCTCCTGTCGCCAATCACCACTACCTGCATGAAGAGTGGATCAGCCTTCAGCAGCGATTCCAGATAGACCGGGGCAATGTTCTTGCCTGCACTGGTAACGATCAATTCCTTTTTGCGGCCCGTAATCTTGAGGAACCCTTCGCTGTCGAGTTCGCCCAGATCGCCGGTGTGCAGCCAGCCATCGGTGATCGCTTCCTCAGTTGCTTTTGGATTATTCCAGTAGCCCAGCATGATATGCGGGCCTTTACTGAGAATTTCGCCATCGTCAGCAATCTTCACTTCCAACCCAGGCAGCACCTTGCCCACGGTGCCATACTTCACCGCATCAGGCACTTCACTGCTGATAACAGGCGACGATTCCGTCAGACCGTAACCCTGCAACAGAAATACGCCATGCTTTCGGTAGAACGTTGCCACATGTTCAGGCAGTGGTGCCCCCCCGGCAATGCACACCCGCAAGCGGCCTCCGAAGATGTGATTCAGCATTGCTTCGGATTTCGCCTCGATCAGCTTATTCATCACCTTTTCGTAAAAGTAAGGCACACCGTTGAGTAGCGTCGGCTTGTAGTACGCACAGTTTTCGAGAATAGTATCTGGCGAATCAGCCAGAGCGAGCTGGTGACCGCACGACAGAATGCCATACAGATCGCAGGTGCGGGCGAAGATGTGGCTCATTGGCAGCCAAGTCAACCGGACATCGTTGTTATCGACATTGATCGCAGTTGAGGTCATCAGACAGTTGCTCGCCAGGTTGTTCTGACTGAGCATGGCGCCCTTGGGTTCGCCCGTGGTGCCTGAAGTATAGATGATCGTTGCCAGGTCGTCGGGGGTAACGGTCTTCTCAGCTTCTTCCAACAGCTTCTGGCCATCGGTAGAACTGAGCGATTTGGTCAATGTGCTCAGTTGGGTAAAAGTATGGCCACTAAGCGGTTCCTTGCATTCATCAAAGCTGAGGAGCGTCAACTTCAAATCTTCCAGATGCGGTGCAATCAGTCCGGCTAACTGCGGCCCAGCGGCAATCACTACTTTGGCCCCACTGTTCTTGATCTGCCAGACCATCTGCGGCCCCGACAGCGAAACATGCACCGGAACATTAACGCCGCCAGCAACCAGGATAGCCATGTCGGCAACTACCCATTCGTAACGATTGGGGGAAATGAGCATCACCCGGTCGCGATGCTTCACGCCGAGATTCTTGAGCGCCACGGCGGTGCGGCCTACATCATCTGCCAACTGCTTCCAGGTGTAGTGCAGGTATTCCTTGTTGTGTCGGAAGTGAATCGCCGGAAGATCAGCTTGTTTACGGGCCCGGTCAACGAACAGTTTTACCAGCGTGGTCGGTTTATCGTACATAGTGGAGAGATTCACCAGTGAATTGGATAAGGGATGATCCGAATCTTCGCGACCTATGATACACGAAGGGGAACATGCAGTGCCAGTGAAATTGGCTGATTGGCACGAAGTGCCCCGTGGGACACGTTTGTAACGTGTCATCGGCGATAGTGCGCTGAATTGCACACGGAGCATTGTCACGATACAATCGTGACCCACAACCTTGTCTACTTCACCCCGCTCTTTTCCCGTGCAGGCCTGAACTCATCGCCTTCATTCCACGTAGGCAGTTTCGAATTATTCGCCACCTTCTGGGCTGCTTCCATCGCAAAACGAATCAGCACCGGGAAGCCGGCAAAGTCCCAATCTTCCTGGTACTTGTCCTGAGGCGTGTGATATGCTTTCGCGATGAATTCCACCATCCGCTGCCTGATCGCATCTGCGGATGCACCTTTTACTTTGACGCCACGGGCGACAGAAAACGCAGGCACGCCGCCACGGGCCAGGGCGAAATGATCGGAACGGTAGATGGTGCCCAGATGAGCACGCGGGTCAGGTTCCAGTTCCAGCCCCTGACTTTTCGCAGTCTCCTGCATCATGGGCCAAAGCGTAGTGCGCTCTGCTCCATTAAGCACAATGGACTCAGGTTCGCCAAGTGGAGATAGCATGTCGAAATTAAAGTTGGCGGCAATCTTGCCCAGCGGGATCGTTGGGTGGCCAGCGAAATAAACCGCACCCAGCAATCCGCTCTCTTCCGCCGTGGTAGCCAGGAAGATCGCTGATCGTTTCGGCTTGGTATTCAGTTTACCCCACGTACGGGCCAGTTCCATCAGAATCGCCGTGCCGGTAGCATTGTCCTGCGCACCGCTGTAAATCTCTTCCACGCCGGCACTGGATCGACTGGTGCCCAGATGATCCCAGTGGGCGGTGAACAGTACTGCTTCCGATTTCAAATTCGGATCGCTGCCTTCGATGACACCGATCACATTCCGGGAAATAATCTTCTGCACCGAAGTGGGGATGTGGCCTTTCAGGCGAATACCCAGGCTGATCGGCTTGAATCCCTTGGTGTCTGCCTGCTTGAGAGCTTCCTGCACGGTCAGCCCGGCATTAGCCAGCAGTTTCTCCCCTGCTGCGGATGAGAGCCAGCCTGCAAACGCCAAGTCCGGCTCGCCGGGCTTGCGTATCAATTGCGCTCCCTTGACCGTTCGCACTACGCCATAGGGATAACCCGCCGATTCGGTAGTGTGAATGATGAACGCTGCCTTGGCTCCACGCCGGGTCGCTTCCTCGAATTTGTAAGTCCATCGGCCAAAGTAAGTGAGTGCCTTGCCCTTGAAGAATGCAGCATCATCGGAAGGCGGTTCATTGGTGAACAGGATGACCACCTTGTCTTTGACATCGACACCCTGGTAATCGTCCCAGCCAAATTCGGGAGCGCTGATGCCATGCCCCACGAAGATGGCTTCACCTTCAAAATCGACCGATTGCTGCAGGTGCGTTACTCCAACAAATTCATCTTCCAGACGAAGCGATTGAGCTTTGTCATCTTTGATGTATTGCAGCGTCGCATCGGGCTGCGTTTTTACCATGACCAGCGGCACTTTCTGAAACCAGCCGCCATCGTCACCCATCGGCTTGAGGCCAGCTTTCTGAAACGCCTCCGCAATGTAATCGGTGGTCAACTCTTCGCCCCGCGTACCCACCCCCCGGCCCTGAAGCTGATCGCTCGCCAGATGCTTCACATCCGCCCGCATCCGGGCAATGGACGCTGCAACGTCTGCTTCCTGGGCGAAGCAAAGCTGTGCTGAGCAGAGAGCAAATAGAGTGGTAAATAGATGACGATGATGGAATGACACGGTGAACCTCTCATAGAATTTACGGGCATGATGAGAAAATACCCGTGTCATGTTATGAAGAGGTGGTTGAAAAATAAGAAGGTCAGTGATACGAGAATCATGCAGCCTCAACAGCTGTATACACCTTGCCATGCTGTTTCAGCCAAGGCAAATCGCCACTCTCCACATGTTGTTGGATGTTTTTCAAGAGTTCCACCGTCTCTGCTTCGTAGCAAGGTTCGGAAGGATCGTCTTCAGGAATGACAACCTCCACGTCCACTGCTACGACGTACTTGTCTCCTTGAATCAGGCGGGTTCGCTTCAATCGTTTCCCTGGAATCTTCATGTTGAGCTTCAGTCAAAGAAATGAACTGTTACCAGTTTAGCTACTCCACTACGGGGCAGGTAAGACCAAACTGATTCATTCTTTCATCCTGAACGTGACTACACCCGCTCAAAAATCGTCGCAATCCCCTGGCCCATTCCGATGCACATGGTCGCCAGGCCGACGTTGGCATTCCGGTCGATCATGTTGTGAATCAGCGTCGTGCTGATACGTGCTCCGCTGGCACCGAGTGGATGGCCAATAGCAATCGAGCCGCCCCGGACATTCACCTTCGATTCATCAAGATTGAGCATCCGCATGCAGGCCAGCGACTGCGAAGCAAACGCTTCATTCAGTTCAACAATGTCGATATTGTCCAGAGTCATGCCTGCCCGCTTGAGGGCTTTCTGAGTAGCTGGCACCGGGCCGGTACCCATCACGCAAGGCTCCACACCGATGGCTGCGGTGGCCACCACGCGCACCAGTGGCTTCAGACCCAGCGACTTGGCTTTCTCTTCCGACATGATCATCAGCGCTGCTGCACCGTCGTTCAGCGGTGAACTGTTGCCCGCTGTCACCGTGCCTTTGCCCGGCATAAATGCAGGTTGCAGTGCAGACATCGATTCCATGGAAGCATCAGCACGAACACACTGATCCGTTTCGCAGAGGATGCGGTTGCCTGCATCATCATGGCCATAGATGGGCACGATTTCCTTCTTGAACTGTCCCTCGGCATGTGCCTTCGCTGCTTTCTGATGGCTGCGCAGGGCGAACTCATCCTGTTCCTGCCGCGAAATCATGTTAGCCTGGGCCAGGAACTCGGCGGTAATGCCCATCATCATCGCTGCTTTGCTGGTCTGGGTGAACAGCTTGGGGTTGATCTCGCCGATGGTATCCATGGGGATGTGGTGCATGTGTTCCAAGCCGCCGACAATCTGGGCATCTTCAGCATTCGCCATGATGGAGTGAGCTGCCTGGTTCAAAGCCTGCAGGCTGGAGCCGCACCAGCGATTGACCGTAGCGCCTGAAACGGTGAACGGCAAACCAGCCATCAGGCTGACTGCCCGGCCTACGTTCAGGCCTTGTTCCTTTTCGGGGAAAGCACAGCCTAGCACCAGGTCGTCGATTTCTTTCGGATCGACGCCGGAACGTTCAACAATGGCTTTTACCACGGTGGTCGCCAGGTCGTCGGAACGAATATTGCGGAACCATCCTTTTTCTTTATGGGCACGGCCAATGGGAGTTCGGGCACAAGCGACAATAACAGGACGTTTCATGAGAGTGCTTTCTGGTTAGTAGTCCTCACGCTCCGCATGAGGACAAGTTGTGCGATATGGTGTCAATGGGTGTTGTTGATTTCGCGTGATCCGGTCATCACTCGGAGAGTGATGACTACAGTATCGATGACTACAGACTAAATCTCGTTCGGTGGCAGGTCGTAAAACTTCTTGCCACTGGCTGCCAGTTCCTGGAGCAACGGCGTGGGCTTGTACCGCTCGCCCAGGCTTTCATACGGCTTGAGCATCTCCAGAATTTTACCTGCACCCACGGTGTCGGCCCAGAACATCAACCCACCCTTGAATGGTGGGAAGCCGATGCCATTGATCACACCGAGATCAACATCCGCAGCATGGCGGACTTTCTTCTCCATCAGGATGCGAGTCGCTTCCAGCAGCATGGGCAGGAACAGCCGTTCCGTCGCCTGGTTCAAACTCGGCGGTGTGCCCTTGCGGCGAAGCGGCCCGATGATGGTTTCCACGGTGGGATCGTCCTGTGCCTTATCCTTCTTACCTCCACCATACTTAAAGAAACCTGAACCGGTCTTCTGACCGAGTCGGCCTGCTTTCACAATGGCTTCCAGAACCGGTGTCTTGATGACACGATCCGGGAACGCTTTCAGCATCACGCCACCAGCCAGCAGTGCTGTATCCATGCCGACCACATCGCTCAGCGTGATGGGCCCCATCGGCATGCCGAACGCCTTCGATGCCTTGTCGATATCTCGCAGCGATACGCCATCGAGGATCAGCTCCATCGCTTCATTCATGTAAGGGAACAGCACGCGGTTGACGAGGAAGCCGGGGCCATCCTTCACCACCACGGTGACCTTACCCAGGTTCTTGGCATACGCCACAGCACTGATCACCGTCTGGTCGCTCGTCTTCGGCCCCTTGATGATTTCCACCAGAGGCATCTGGCGAACCGGGTTGAAGAAGTGAATGCCAACAAACCGATCAGGGTTCTTTAAACCTTCAGCGAGCACACCGATGGAAATAGCTGACGTGTTGCTGGCCAGGATCGCACCCGGCTTCATCATCGGTTCGATACGCTGGTAAAGTTGCTTCTTCACTTCAGGGTTTTCCACCACCACTTCCAGCACCAGGTCGCACTGAGCGAAATCAGCATCGTTACTGCTGGCTTTCAGGAACGGCACCAGCTTGGCCATCTTGCCAGCATCGGGGCCTTTGATGGTCTTCTCAAAGCTCGCTTCTTCCAGTGCTTTCTTGATGCCCGCCCCCAGCGCTTCCGGCTTGGCATCGGTCTGAGTCACTGCCAGGTTCTTCTTGATGCTGGCGGCAGCAATGCCCGAACCCATGATGCCTGCACCAATGATGCCTACACTCTGTATTGGCTTGGGTTCGACCTTGGCCGAGATGCCCATGTCCTTCTTGTTCCGATCCATGATCAGGAATACATTCACCAGTGCCCGATTGACCGGTGAGCCAAACAACTCTGCAAATGCCTTCGCCTCCGATTCATACGCGGCGGCGGCATCCAGCCCCGCGCTCATCATCATGTGCTTCAGACACACCAGCGGGGCAGGGTAGTTACCCTTGGTCATCTGCTGGATGTAGGCGGTAGCGGTTGCACCCAGGAACGCCATCTCGGTCGGGTTGGTTTTGATCGGCTGGCTCCACTTCACCCGATCCTTCTTGAACTGTCCGCTCTTTTGTTCATCGCGAATCAGCTTGATAGCTGCAGGAATCAGGTTAGCTGAGGGCACCACATCGCTCGCCAGGTTCATCATCACCCCAGTCCGGCCATCAATATTCTCGCCGCCGGTGCACAGTTCAATCGCATTGGAAAGCCCGGCAATACGCGGCGAGCGAACCGTGCCACCCCATCCGGGGAATAGGCCGAGCTTCACTTCAGGGAAGCCAAACTGGGCCTTGGGCGAGTTGCCAAAGAGCCGACGGTCGCATTGCAATGCTAGTTCCGCACCACCGCCCAGACACAAGCCATCGATGGCAGCTACCGAAACATAGTTGCCTTGGTTCAGCGTTTCGAGCAATGCCCGGCCACTTTTGCTGAAATCAACAATCTCGTTCTTGGGCGCTTCAAACGACTTCACAAACTCGGTGATGTCCGCACCGGCAATGAAGATGCCCGGCTTGCCCGATGCAATGATCAACCCAGCCAGGTCGCTTCGCTTGTTCAAGGTTTCCAGATGCTGTTTCAGTTCAGCCAGGAACGGCCTGCTGAGCACGTTCGCCCCCTTGTTGGGCAGATCAAATGTCATCAAGGCAATATCGGGTTCAGGAAAAGTCAGCTTGATCGCTGCAGTCGTAGACATGGAGAGCACCTTAGAAGATAAGTCATGGAATAGTTTACAGAGGAATAAGCCGGTTTGCACGTGCTTTTCGTGTACTGATAACTGAACATGAAAAGTGTCATGTGAAAATGATCTGCAATCGGATAACAAAAAAAGCAACCGGAATGCCGGTTGCCTGTTCGTCTTTTATCAGACTGAATTATCGACGGAAAATACGCGACAGAAAACCACGTCGGCGTTCTGGCGCAGGCTGTTCCGTGGTCTGCGTGGTGGTCACCTTGGTTTCAGACTTCTCCACCTTGGGTTCGGAGTTGCCTGTCTGGGTGACTGGATTGGTTTCGGACTTGGTTTCTGACTTGGTCACCGTGGTGGATGGAGTCATCACCTGACGAAATCCGCGGACGCGGCCTCGACTGTCCACGACCGGTTCCATGGTCATGGTCTGAGTCTGGCCATTGACGATGGTAGTGGTGGTCATGGTGCCAGGCATCACGACGACTTCGCCACGGCGGGTCATTGAGCGGGTTGAACGGCTCATCGTCATGGGAGCCGGTGCTACCGTGGTGCCGGTCGTGGGGGCAGGAACTTTTTCCTGAGCAGCCAGCGGTGTCAACAGAGCACAGGCAGCCAGGCAAACGAGGGTGCGACGCATTTCAGAATCCTCCAGATGTCGCCAATCCATCAGTCACTCCATGAGGGCGACGCTCAATCGCGTGACATACTGGTGACATTTTAGGAGGATTGCAGAGAATTGGACATGCGCGGCACAGGAGCGATGAAGTGACAATATGCAATTATCCTGCGTCACAATTATTTACACAATTGAAGAAAGGCAACTGTTATCCAGTTGCCTTTTGAATTTGGTTAATAATTGACTTTAACAGTCTGCAGGCAGTTTCTTGCGACGCAGGCTATAACCGATCATACCTAGACTGCCAATACCCATCAGCACGATGCTGGAAGGTACGGGAACTGCAACTCCATCGCCAATGCGGATGTTATCGAATTGATGGAAATTAGGCGTCTGTTCCCATTGAACATTTACCAGGTTGGTGAAACCTACAAGATTAAAGGTCTGCAACGCAAATGTTCCCTGAACCGCAATGGTGACTGTCTGGGAAATAGTTCCACCACCGTCGAATTCACCTACAAACGTGACATCAACAGTGCCACTCGTAAAGTTGAGTTGGCAGAGATCGATAGACAGCAGATCAAATGCGCCCCCGCCTGTCTTCGTCAATCGAGTAATTCCCAAAACTGTATCGTTGAACATTGCAGTCGAACCGGGGTAGCGGAATTCGCCTGTGCCAAATGTTGCAAAGGGGAATGGAGATGAGAGGTTATCGAGGGTAAAACCATCCTCAGAATAAGTGAATCCCTGGCTGTGATAACCGCTGTCATTCACTTCCAACGACTGAAAATCAATAATGATATCGGCTCTGGCAGCGGTTAGGCCGAGCGCCAGCACACAAAGGGACAACAACATGTTTCGCAGCATAGCAGCAAACTCCTTAAAGTTGGGCGAATTTTTGAACCATGAAACAAACGCGATGGAATACGCGTAACGAGGAGCATTTAAACATTGCAAATTGTGAAAGTCAAATCAAATTCAACAAATCTGATTATTTAATGCCGTGCAATAATCAAACATTCTTATCAATAGCTTATGTAATCTGTTTACTCTATCATAACCGCTTCATTCCTTTTTCAGGTTGATCCGCATGGCCGATACGCCTGCCAGTGAAAATAAACTCTACTCATCACTCTTCAACCGCACTTTCATTGGTTTCTTAATTGCAGCGTTCCTGGCGGCGTTTAATGATCAGTGCATTCATGCCGCCGCCATGTTTTTTGCGATTCGTACGGAAACGTTGACACCAGGCCTGGCGATCAGCCTGATGCCGATTCTGTTCTTCTTGCCCTGGGCCATCTTCTGCACGCTTGCTGCCTATCTTTCCGACAAGCACAGCAAACGCAACATGATGATCATCTGGAAACTCAGCGAAGTGGTGATTGCCCTGGTGGCTCTTGCCGGTTTCTGGCTCGGTACGCACCCGCCGTTCCCTGGCGCTGAACATTACGGCGCCTGGGCGGTGCTGGCTTGCGTATTTCTCATGGGCAGTCATAGTGCGTTCTATGTTCCCAACAAGTATGGCGTGCTGCCTGAGATTTTCCCGACGCATTTGCTCGCCAAAGCCAACGGCCTGGTCGAATCTGCATCCTTCCTTGCGGTCATCCTCGGCACTGCCAGCGGTGGCATTCTATCCGATGAAATGTTCTTCAAAGGCAACGAAGTAGTCATCGGTTACTTTCTGGTAGGCACTTCGATTTTCGGCTCTCTATGCAGTCTGCTGATTTTACCCATGAAGCCTGCCAATCCGAATGCGAAGTTTCCGGGGTGGAATCCGCTCAAGCTGTACGCACCGCTGTGGGCTGATCTGAAAATGCTCTTCAGCCTAGCTTCCCGCCGGACTGCTCTTTGCAGCATTGCCTTCTTCACGTTTATGACCGTCTACATGCGTGGCGTGATGTACATGCATGGCGAATCGCAGAACCCCATCTGGTCGGAACTCAAGACCAGCATGGTAGTAGCCTCCGTAGCACTGGGCATCGGTATCGGCAGTCCGCTGGCAGGGTTCCTTTCCGGCGGCAAGCTTGAACTGGGCATGGTGACCATCGGCACGCTTGGCATGGCACTCTTCAGTGCCATCGGCGCAGCGTGTGTACTCATACATAGCACCGCCGGTGATGTAGGCTTGATCATTGGCTTGATTGCCATCGGCTTCTTCTCCGGCTTCTATGTACTGCCTATGTATACGATGCTGCAGTTCCGTGCTCCCAAAGGGGGCAAAGGAGCTACGATTGCAGCAAGCAATTTTCTTAATGTGACAGGCGCTATCCTCGCTTCGTTTCTGTTCTGGGCCTTGCAGACGGGCATGCATAGTGCTGGGCTGGCGCCAGAAGTGAAAGCCACCGATGTGGTGGTTGCCAAAGGTATCCTTACGAGGCTGGAACCGCCTGGCAGCATTGAAACCGAAGCGATTGAAATCAGCAGCGAGGGCGATGATCCTGCAGCGCGCAAAGTCATCTACAGCATCAGTGCCCAGCATGGTGCCAAGGAGGCTGCATTGCCTCCCGACTTTGTGGCAGGCAAACACGACGACCATGCTGCCCAGGCTGTCATTCATCGCGGCAAAGGCGTTACCGTCGGCGATGAGGTCAAGGTTTCCACCTATATCATCCACAGCAAGTCGACTGGCAAGGATGTCATCAATTACCATGTCCGGCTGGCTAGCAAGCCTGTTCCTACGGTCTACGACAATCAGAACCTGCCAGCCTATTTATTCATGGGTGGCACGCTGCTGTCTTTCATTGTGCTGGGCCTCTTGGTCTGGCAACTACCGGACCTGTTCGCTCGAACCAGCATCTGGCTGAAGTCACTGGGCCGTTATTCCATCTCGATCGTCAATTCCAAGTATCTGCCTGCCACTGGGCCCATCGTCATGGTAACCAATGCCACCACACCTCAACATCTGGGAGACATCCATGCCTGTTGCGACAGGCTGGTGATAACCCTGCAGGGACAGCAGGCAGATCTCGCAAAAGAATTGAAACAAGCCCAGAATGCTCTGCAGGCTGACCACCTGGTGCTGATGACTGAGAACGCACCAGCTTTAACGGACATACTCAGTGGGCTCGACGCTGCAATCCCGCAACTGCAGGTATTGCCGGTGACGTACCAGATTGCGCAGCACAAAGTGCAGGTCATTCTGCATGAACCTCTCCCCGCGAGCACCACCGTGAAGGACATTCAGTTGAAATTGATCAGTTAGCTATCGGAACGGATAAAACCAGATCGGCTGCGGGCGATTTCGAGGTGTTAGCAACTTGGTAGCTCGTTGCGGATTGCGCAAGTGCCATTCACCTCCTTCGCAATCGTGTATTTCCACACTTCCAACAATCACCCCACGAGGCAACGCATCGTATGCTTGATCGCGAATGCCATACTTCTTCATCCATGATGGAACGTCATCAACCGGAATACGACTGGCATAGATCAGCACCCTGCCACGTTTCGTGGTTGCCTGCGAACGGTATTCCACTTTCTTGATGCCTCGCAGAATCGCCTCCGCATGGGGCTGACGTATGCTCAAGGCAATCATGTCATAAGGATTCTCGGAAACATTTTCCCTCACGACATTCGATTGTAATTGCTGTTTAACATGGGGATGACAGACATAACGCTGCATAGCCTGCAATGCTTTCGCAATAATATCCCCATCGCCAGGCGGACAATACTTCTCCGTGTACTGCAACAGCTTGCGAGCAAAAGGCAGCGAACTGATCTCGCGGAAGCCTATGAAATTGGCACAGGCTGCTTTGAACTTTTGAAAGTCGGCACCTGTCAGTTCCACCGGTGGAGCCAGTTGCCAGCCTGTTCCTTCCAGTTGAATCACGCCACCCGGCTTGTTGAGACATCGACCTGTGGTGAACGTGCTCCAAAGATAATAGCGACGTGGGCTGCCCAGACCTGCAATCAGCATGACCTGCCCAACTGCCTGCTTTGCAGAGCGGACTTTGGTATGGATTTGCACCGTCTGTACTTCGGGCCGCCAAGTATGAGGCAACGTCCCCTGGGTCTCGCAATTGTGATATTGAAGATAGACCCGGGGGTTCATGGCGAATTACCTTAAGCCCACGATACGCCGGGCCTGTTCCATCGTGAGTTGAGCTTCATGACGTGCTTTCGCTGCACCCTGTTTCAATACCTGTTCAACATAGTCGAGATTGGCTGCCAATTCCTTGCGACGAGCCCGTGCTGGTGCAAAGTAGCCTTCAATCTTCTCCAGCAGCATCGTCTTGGAAGTGCCATACCCCATGCCACCTGCTAGATACTTGTCCGCCAGTTCCTGCTGTTCTGTTTCGCTCGCAAAGAGCTTGTAGAGTGCAAACACGTTGCAGGTATCCGGGTTCTTAGGCGCTTCCAGAGGCGTGCTGTCAGTGACAATGCTCATCACCGTCTTTTTCAGTGGCTTGCCTTCCGCAAAGATATCAATGGTATTCTGATAACTCTTGCTCATCTTCTTGCCATCAATGCCAGGCACTACTGCAGCAACATCCAGGCGGGCTTCAGGCAACGGGAACAGATCGGTCTGATACGTACTGTTGAAGGAACCAGCCATGTCGCGGGTCATTTCCAGATGCTGAACCTGATCCTGCCCGACCGGCACAAGGTTGGAACGGTATGCGAGAATATCAGCAGCCATCAGAATGGGGTACGTGAAAAGACCAACACTGGGCGAAATGCCTCGCGCCACCTTGTCCTTGTATGAATGTGCACGCTCTAACAATCCCATGCCTGCCACAGTGGAAAGAAACCAGGTTAGTTCGGTGACTTCAGGCACATCCGACTGTCGAAAGAAAGCAGCCTTGTTGGGATCGAGTCCCAGTGCCAGGTAATCGAGAGCCACATCACGCACATTGTCACGAAGCTGCTGCGGGTTCTGCAGCGTGGTCATGGCATGATAATCAGCAATGAAGTAGAAACTCTCGTTGGTATCCTGCAAAGCAATATGTTGGCGGATGGCGCCGAAGTAATTGCCCAGATGCAGCTTACCCGAAGGCTGCACGCCCGAAAGAACGCGTAATCGTTTGGAATTGGTGCTCATTCCAGCAGTATAGTACCTCGTGTTCTACTAGCTACTTAGTGACGTTGCTAGTTCCCTTCTACCCCTTGGGGAGAAGGGGTAGGGATGAGGGGTTTTATTCATGTTTAACCATGTTTGTTGACAACAGGGTTCAATACGATTTTATTCCCCTCACCCCCGGCCCCTCTCCCCAAGGGGGGAGAAGGGAGAACTTAGCTACTCGCTCCTTCTCGATACATCTGTCCCGTCTTCGAGCTTTCTGTTCAGGATTGACGACTCGTGGAACCCGTTGACAATGATGGTGTCTACGAAAAAGGAGCAAGTCATGTCGAGTAAGAAAGTAGTGGATATCGTTCGCAATGTCCCCCCACACTGGGTAGGCGATGGCTTTCCGGTACGCAGCCTGTTTTCCTATGCAGATCGCCCGGAGCGTACCGATCCGTTCCTGCTTTTTGACTATGCAGGCCCGGCACAATTTGAACCAGCCAAGAAACGGCGTGGCGTGGAAAAACATCCGCATCGTGGCTTCGAGACGGTGACCATTGTTTATCAGGGAGAGCTTTCCCATCGCGATTCAGGTGGCCATGCCGGGAACATTGGTCCAGGCGATGTGCAATGGATGACCGCTGCTTCAGGTGTGGTGCATGAAGAGTTCCACAGTGAACGATTCACGAGAATGGGGGGGCAGTTTGAAGTGGTGCAACTCTGGGTGAATCTGCCTGCCCGCGAGAAGATGAGCAAGCCCCGGTATCAGGAAATACTCGCTGCCCAGATTCCGACCGTGAAACTTCCAGCGGACAGCGGTGGCGTTCGAGTCATTGCTGGCGAATTGGAAGGCACCCGAGGCCCGGCAAAAACCGTTACGCCTGTCAACGTGTGGGATATGTTCCTGCACGCAGGCAGCACAGTTGAACTGCCGATTCCGAAAGGCCACTCCACCATGGTCGTGGTGCAGAAAGGCAGAGTCATGATCAGAGATGACACGCTGGTAGGTGTACAACTGGCGCATATGGATCGCGAAGGCGACAAGGTCAAACTGAATGCCGTGGTGAATTCGCAGCTAGTGGTACTGACCGGCGAGCCGCTCAATGAACCCATCGTAGGCCACGGCCCGTTTGTCATGAACAGCCGGGAAGAAATCAGCGAAGCCATCCGCGACTACCAGGCGGGGAAGATGGGGATGCTGCGATAACGACTTCTCCCCCGGAGATGCATTCTCCCCTGGAGATATTTTCTCCCTTCTCCCCTGGCGGGAGAGGGGCTGGGGGTGAGGGGGTTGCAATCGAATGCGCTCTCGCGGCCCTCGGCACGGGTCTTCCGACCCCGCTGATTTGGTTCAATTCAGACAGCCGAGAGCTCCCATTGCCGCGCCTTTCGTGCGAGTGCCTCTGCCAGTGTTGGCCAGTCGTGGAGTGTGGCCGGATCGAAATCGGCACCGTTTGGCCAAACCAGTGTGTGGACTTCAAGATCAATCTTCACTTGATTGAACAGGGCTAACTCCCGCAACGGGCCGTAAAGCTCGCCGAACAAAACCGGCTCAAAGTTGATCACCTGATCTGTCTGGTCATCAAATTGTACGTGCAAGGTATAAGGCGCTACCGTTTGGAACGACTTCACGCGGTAGATAGGATGCATCGACATCTTCATCACTCCAGAGGATCAATCGGCAAAGGCGATTGTCCCGCCTGCAATCGTGCCCAATCAGCGAGCAGTTCTTCCTGGTGAAGCTCTGCCCATGCCTCCACAAGACGGCGCTGGCGTCTCGGGAGTTCACCGGCGATCAATTCGACTGGATCGAGCCCAATGATTGCCACATCGTCTTGATAGTAAGCATGAAAATGTGGCAGGTGGTGTGGTACTCCAACCTCCATGTACATGCGAATGATGATGCCAAAAAAGCGACTGAGTTCCGGCATGGTGATATTCTATCGTCTGTGTACTCTATCTGCAATTCTTGATTCACGTGCCACTGGTCGCCTCACAGAGGAGACCTGCGAGCACCTCAGTTGGTTATCCAAAAATAGACAATGATCAGGCAAACGATCACACCGAGAATAAGCCACCAGGGTTTCCGGGAGACTGATGCATCTTCCTCCAAAATAAAGTGTTCGCAATACGGGCAACGTTGAGCGTCTTCGTGAATGTGCTTGCGACAATAGGGACAGGGTATCGTTGCTTCTTCATCGTCAGAGTAGTCACGCTCCTCGTCGTCATCCCAATCATCTTCAGCGACATGGCGAGGTATAAAGAACTCCACATTCACCATAATTGGACAATGAGTTACGTTTCGTTACTTGTCCTTCATGGGTGCCACCGTTTGCGTACTCGCTGACGGTGCGCGGCTTGCAATCAACGAAGCACCGTCACTGTGGCACTCGTGCGGTTCCGTATTGTTAAATATGTATAATTTTTAGTGACTATTTGAGATCTCCTATGACGATTGATCAGCTGAAGTTTCCTCTCATTTCAAGATTGCTCATTCGATCAAGTGATCTTGCACTTAAAGCAAAGCTCTTGATTGACAATGCACATAAGTTGCTAACCTTCTCGCCTTCAAGCTTTCCAAGTGGAACTGACCATACAGCTACTCATACTATTACGGTCGAACAAATTGCTGAAATGCTACTACCTGAGTCGCTAGTAGCCAAATTGACGGATGAAGAGTTGTTCTTTCTTGTCTTAGCATGCCACTACCATGATCTTGGAATGGTAGGCACTGTCGAAGCTGATCGTGATGAGGAAGGTCGTAAGCAAACGAGACATGCACATGCCTTAACAATTGGAGAGAGATTAAAAGAACACTGGCAAGTGCTTGGGTTTAGTACTCAAAGAGAAGCCGAGATTCTTGGTGAGGTATGTAGAGGCCACCGACCAAACAGATTGAAAGGCGTGGCAAATTGGGATGATCTCCATACTGAAATGATACTAGCCCCAGGAGTATCGATTAGAACGCGTCTTGTGGCCGGTCTTATTTACTGTTCAGATGAATTACATCTTGGTGGGGACAGAACTCCGAAGCTAATTGAGCAATACCGTGAAGTAACCCAGCCCGATGCTCTAAAGCATTGGAAAAGGCATGGGATGATTTCAGGTCCAAGTATACTTGGGGAAGGACGTTTCACATTTGACGTAGCGCCTAAGTCAGCTGTAGCCGAGGAAGACTTACGGGCCAATGTATTTGCAAAGGGCTTAAGCGCAAGACGAGATCTAGTTGGACTACTAAAGCAATCCAATATCACAATAGAGCCAAGAAAAGTTTATGTTAATTGGGATCGAACTGGAATTTGGAAGTCTTTAATCACAGTATGCTTGGCATCTTTTCCCAACCCAATTAGCGAAGATGAATTAGTAAACGCCGTCTTAGAAGAATGGAGCAAGCAAACTACCAAGTTCACGAATTTGATAGAACTTTGCCAAGAAGAGGAGCGAGACCAAACTTTGGACGTGAGACGCGCCATTAGTAAGGAAGTGACAAAGGGCAGTATCGATCAGAATTCCAAAGGCATAAGCCTATCTCTCCAAAAAAAGAACGCAGACAAGTTCTTTGAATTGATGCGTGAGATCGATAAGATTGATGAATTATTCGCTGGAAGGTACCGCATAGGGTGGGAAACTCGCTTATTTGAAAGTCCATTTGGAAGAGCATATGTAGAGAAGAATGTTCTCCCAGCAATCGAAAGAGTGTTTACCGTATCATTTGCTTACGAACCATCACTTAACGAAATAAGAACCATATTACGCTATTCGCCATCTGCTGTTAGAGTAGCAGAGGTTTATCAGCCAAGTACATCAACTGTTTGCAAAGAAGAATTATTAAGGTTGGCAGTGATCACTGGTGGCATGTATGACTTGTTCAACGACACTTCACGAATACTTGAGCCTGAATTTCGTAAAGCGATTTGGTCGACAGTAAAGGGCAATGACCAGTTAGAGACGTCGCTACGATGGGTCGAAGAAATGACATTAGTAGGGGCGTATGACCCTGAACAGATAGAAGGCTTGCTCATTCCTTCCAGCGCGGAACAAAGAGCAATGGAAACACCAAAATCGAGTAATGAGAAAACAACAATACATTTTACACAAACAATTCCCAATAAGGCCCCTGCGGCCGCAACACTAATGTCTTATTTGGTAGTTGCCAGTGGCCGTTCGGGAAAGCCTTTGACAATTGCTGCCGAGACAGATGGGGTACTTACTGCAGACATAAAAAGTGCCGAGACAGAAATTTCAGGGGGTAAGACCATACGATCAATACGATTTGCGCCGGAAAGGCCTAGAGTAGTCCCGTCTGTCACTTGCCCTGCGATCTTAGACTACGACGAGGCTTCGAACACAATCCGCTTCTTGCTGTATCCGCTTTCAGATCCAGTCGGCGATCAATGTCCGCTCTTACTGAAACTTCCAACGCCGAACAAGAATAATCCGATGACTATGGTGACATTTACATGGTCTCTGCGGTGGGACAGAATGCAAATTAAGCACCTAAAACAAATCGCATATCTCAATTCCATATCCAGAAGCAGAGCCTTCCGTATCGAATCAGTATTAGCGAGCGACGGTCGTACAATTGGAGTATCCAATGCGACTGGGCTTGAGGAGGGGTTATTTCCACTTCCTTCCTGGCTTTACCTACTCTTGGACGCACTTGAAGGACAAGATGAATCTCTTGCGATCCCAATATTCGTGATTCAGGAAGAACTACAGAAAGTTGCACTGCAAGATACTGCTCAAAAACTAGACTATTGGAAGGAATTTAGAAGCAGCAAGAAAATTTTGGGCACTGCAATCGTTCTTCAGTTCGCTACTTCGGCTGGCAAAGTCTATTTTGAAGAAACGCTTAAGACTCAACCAGGGAGATTATTTAGCGCGCCAAGAATTGATAGTCCAGATATTTCTCAAACTGAATTAGAGAAAAAATGGGATGAAGGAAAGGAGTTCTTTCAATTAACTTCTTATTACAATAAGGATATCTATGAATTAGGGGAAATACTCAGGAATTGGAGCACTGGTGATGGGGCGGATTTTCCGCTTCACTTTTCTTCATCCGGGTCGCCACCGCTATATGTCAAAAGCATGCTCTCAGTCACATTTCATCCCATTTGCAACACTGAGTGGGACGACATCCAACGAGTTGTTTTCCTTCTTAGACCAGTGAACGAGCCTGAAGGGTACTCAATGGAAGCGACGTACTGGGAATCGAAGGGGGATAAGAAGCGAGCTGAGCTGGCTCGTGAAATTGCCGATAGGAAAGCAAAGTTTGAAAAAGAGGTTGACGAGAAGCCCCAAGGTGTAGAGTGATTTTGACCTAATTGTTACCCTTGAATCCCCCCTGGTTCCCCCTATCATACCCTCACTTCACATCCTCTCGGCTGCTTCGTTTGCCATTGGTGTGCTGCCAGGTCCAATGGCTTTTCGTTGAACGCACTGTGTGTTCCTTCAATTGGTCCTGGGTATATATCCCCACGGGACTGTTATGACTTTTACTGAACTCGGCCTAGCCGAGCCCATCCTTCGCGCTGTTACGAAGGAAGGCTACACCGTTCCTACGCCCATCCAGGCGCAGACGATTCCCCATTTACTCGAAGGCAAAGATGTCCTGGGCAATGCCCCCACGGGCACCGGCAAGACCGCCGCCTTCGCTCTGCCCATTCTTCATCGACTGAGCAAAGGCAAACGACCCGAAACCGGGCCACGACCGACTCGTTGCGTCATCCTGTCGCCTACTCGCGAACTCGCTG
The DNA here is from genome assembly GCA_016795155.1 of Planctomycetia bacterium. NCBI lineage: Bacteria > Pseudomonadati > Planctomycetota > Planctomycetia > Planctomycetia bacterium. The sequence continues at coordinate 173,418 of JAEUIE010000008.1, forward strand.
TACAGATCGACGAAGCATTCTATTCCTATGGCCACTACACCTCGCTGCGCGGCGCGGTGATCTACGGCGGCGTGGGCTATCAGCCCCAGATCATGTCGCTGCGACGAGGCGTTGATATTCTCATCGCCACGCCGGGCCGACTGGTCGATCTGATGAACCAGGGACTGGTCGATTTCAGCAAGGTAGAAATCTTTGTCCTCGATGAAGCAGACCGCATGCTCGACATGGGCTTTGAACCCGATCTCCGCAAGATCATGGCACAGTTACCCAAAGCTCGTCAATCGGTTCTCTTCTCCGCCACCATGCCACGAGAAATTGAGCAACTGGCCAAGTCGATGCTGAAACATCCGGTGCATGTCACCATCGAAGGGCCCAAGCTCGAAAAAGGGCTGATTGAAGAATCCGTTTGCTTCATTCCTCAGAAACAGAAGAGTCAGTTCCTGATCCACGTGCTGTCGCAAGCCGAAGTCAACCGGGTGCTGGTGTTTACCCGCACCAAGCACGGCGCTGACCGAGTGGTGAAACATCTTGCCAAGTCTGGAATTGCCGCTGAGGCTCTGCATGGCAACAAGACGCAGGCGAGCCGCAACCGCACGATGCAGAATTTCCGCACCAGCCGCACCAAGGTGGTGGTAGCCACCGATGTCGCTGCCCGTGGCATCGATGTCGATAACATCAGCCATGTGGTCAACTACGATCTGCCGATGGAACCCGAAACCTATGTGCATCGCATTGGTCGAACAGGCCGAGCCGGTGCCAAGGGTGTTGCCATCAGTTTCTGTGATATGGATGAGCAGAAGTTCCTTCGCAACATCGAACGATTGACGAAGAAGAAGATTCCCGTAGATCGCTCACCTCGGCCAGAATTCAAAGTGATACCTCACGACCCAATCGAGCATCACGAAGTGCGCGAACGCCAGCAACGCGAAATCGATCCGCGGCGACACAACGCCAAGCGAAGCAGCCAGGGCCACGAAGGCAAACGCAAGCCAGGTGGCAAAACAGCCCACAACAAACGTGGCGAAAAGCTGGTCTCATCGCCCAAACGCTGGCGGTAAACAGACTAGGATACTTGACTATTCTTCACACCAATGGCGTTGCCATCGGTGTGTTATTTTTGTTGCACTGTGTCTGGCCACTCCAACAAGGCGTGGCCATTATTTTTTCAGTGCTGCTTCCACCTCGGCACGCACTTGCCCCAGAAGGATGTCTTTGGGGAAACGCTGGAAATAGCGTGTTGTTGCAGCAAGGTGCTCACGGGCCTTCGCTACTTCACCGAGCTTGGCGTAAACCAGTGCCAGGTAGAGATGGTACTGGGCAGGTTCATCAATATGACGACGACGGGCGAAGGCTTCGGTGAGCAAATCACGGGCTTCCGGCAGACGGTTCTGCCGGAGGCGTAATATGCCCAATGTTGGATCGGAAGTTTGCTTTTGGAGTTGGTATGTAGCGTAGTATCGAGTGAGTTCTTCACAACGTGCCAGATTGCGCAACGATGTGACAGGGCATTCGAGAATTCTCATTGAATAGCTAGTTGCGATATCAAACCGATTTCCAGTCTTCTTGAGAACTTGTTCGTATGTTGAATAGAATTGATTAAATGCCTGGACTGCCTCTTCACTTTGTTTGAGATTATGGAAGGCAATGCCTTGTTGAAAATAAAGACATGCCAGTATACTCGCGTGACTGGGCACGTCTGGGTACTGCTGGATGAGTTGCTGATGCAGACCGATCAATTCTGAAAGCAACTCCTGTGCATTAATCAATTCCCCGTGTTGCATGTACCAAACGGCAAGTAGTCTGGTACCATCAGATGTCACTATACGATAATCAATACGCTTTGGGCTTTCTCGCTTGAAGGCCATGTCGAGCTCATGAATTTGGCGAAGGAGTTCGTAACGAATCTGGTCTTTTTCCTCCATCGTGGCGTAAACTCGTTCCATGTTGATGATGCAGCCTGCAAACCGTATCCGCGCTTGCGGATCATTAGGGTAGAGTGTATAGAGTTGCTGATAAATCTGGAGTGCCTGACGGTTCAGATCATCTGCCTGTAGAGTATGACCTTGCATTTCTTCTAAATGCCCCATAAAAGTCAGCGAGTCGGCATACAACCCCAATATGCTATGTCGTTGTGGAAATCGATTAACCAGATCACGTAGAACCTGGATATACTCCAGTCTGTAAGCACGTGATTCTTCTACTTTGTTTTTGGATGCACAGATTCTACCCAGGCTGCGAAGAACATAACTGAGTTCGATGTTCATCTCTGCTGAAGGATATAATTCAACATATCTTCGTGTCTCCTGAAGTAGCTGGAAAGATTGTTTTTCATCCTCCTCCGATAGCCCTAAGTCTTGCAGTGTTGCCTCCAGCTGTCGTCGCGCCCGTAGATACTGCAGCGTGATCTGTTCATCCTGAAGTTCGCGAACGACTGGATCAAAAGATGCAATCGCTTGGCGCAGCAGTTCGACCTGGGCTCGCTGCATGCCGGGTACTTTGGAGATACTCATGGCATGTTCGATTATCTGCACCGCAGACTTCTTGGCGGTTTCCAGCGAAATGAAAGCCTTCCGCCAATAGAAACCAATGGCGACCAGGCTGGTGATGATAGTAGCGAGTAGTACTGCTCCCATAATCGCCATGCCGGGGCGTCGTCTGGCCCAGAGCCAGCCACGCTTCCAGAGGGGTGTCGGTCTGGCAAGAATCGGTTGACCAGCGAGGAGTCGCTTGCATTCTTCTACAAGCTCTCCAGCATTCTGATACCGATCGGAAGGATTCTTGTGCAAGGCATGTAGGCAAATGGTTTCCAGATCACGAGATACCGCCGGGTTCAGTCGCCTGGGTGAGACAGGCTCATCCTGTAACATCAAAGTGACCAGTTGCAATGGCGATTCCGACCGGAATGGTGGGCGGCCTGTCAGTAGTGTGTACAGCACCGCACCCAGGGCATAGACATCGGTAGCAGGAGTGGTTTCGCCCTTTTTGCCAGTCGCCTGTTCGGGAGACATGTATTCCGGAGTACCCAGCACCATGGCTGTCCGCGTCAACCCACTGGACTGTTCCCAGCGTCGGGCCAGGCCAAAGTCCACTACCACGACCCGCCGATCCTGCGTCACCAGGACATTACTTGGTTTCAGGTCGCGATGGATGATACCTCGTTTGTGGGCAGATGCCATTGCTTCGCAGACCTGTAGCCATAACTGCACCCGCTCCATGACACGCAGTTTGTTCGAGTCTGCATAGGAATCAATATGCTCCCCCGGCACATGCTCCATGACCAGGTAAGGCCGATCATCGGGCAGGATGCCACCATCGAGCAGCTTCGCAATGCCGGGATGGTGCAGATCGGCAAGTACTTGTCGTTCTTCATGGAATCGTGCTGCACCGGAACCCAGACGCAGATCTGCTACCTTGATGGCTACATCCTGTTCGTACGGCACCTTGCGGCGTGCATGATAAACGCTCCCCATGCCACCCCGGCCAATCAGTCTGATCACTTCGTAAGGCCCCACGCAAGTGCCCATCAGCACGTCTCGCTCTCCTGTTCCTGACCGGGGAGTAAAGAACGATTCTGCTTGAGCCAGACTATCGTAACGAAGCAGTTCCTCCACTTCCTGACGAACGGTATCTGCCGTCTCATGCTGTGTGTACCAGGTGGTACGCTCGCTGGGTGACAGTCGGCATACTGCTTCAAAGATGATTTGAATTTCGTTATTTGATTTTGAGGTCATGACGCCTCCATATCCAGTTCGCGGCGAAGCCAGCCGCGGGCCATGCGAAAATCACTTTCCACGGTGCTTAGCGATATTTCCAATCGAACGGCGACATCTGCTTGAGGCAAACCCTCCAGCACATGTAACATGACTACTTCCGAAGCGCGAGGCATTTTGTCAGACAGCTTTTCCAAAAGTTCAAGTAGTTCCACCGGTGAAAGCAGTTTGGCTGATTCAATTCCCAGAATGGAAGAACGCATAGGCTGACGTTCGAATTCTCCCCCCGCCTTGAGACTTTGCCGATGTCTTTCGTGATCAATCAGCACATGCTTCATCGCCAGGCGAATTGTCGCGAAATAATGATGGCGATCTTTCAGCCTCGCTACTGCATCGCTGTTCAGAAAGTACTGCATGGCCTCGTGGGCCAGAGCTGTGGGCTGCAGTGTGTGATCCGGCCGCTCCCCCTTGAGCGCCAGCTCCGCCATTCTGCGGACTTCCTGGTAGGTCACAGCTAGTAATTCACCGGCTGCGCGCGCATCTCCAGCCTGGACCGCCTGCAAGAGGGCGGTTATCTCGTTATTCCGATTTTCCTGACTTCCACTCATGAAATTTTCAAGGCTCCTGAGGGTGGATTACGCTTGTAGTTCATGAGGGCGGTAGTAGTGGATTGAGGATCATACCATCGGATTTGCATAATGTGCAATGCATTAGCTTCGCTTTTCTCCAAAAGCTGTAATCAGGGCACTTTTCGCGTTCAGGAAGAGCCACGAACTCTGCAGTTCAGTTGAATTGAATCAGTAAATGTCCGAGTTACAAATGTACCGCGGATGAGTTGGGCCGCGTTTATGCTGTGGTACTGAATCTGTCGATTATTCTGAAAATTCTCATTTCTCCCAAGGTTCGAACTGGGGATTACGCTTACGTCTTTAGTAGATCTTTTTTTTGACTTCGCCCCCATCCTGGAGTCAGCACTGATGGCCGCATTCACCTGGTTTCGTTCACAGCGTCGTAGCAGCAAGAATTTATTGGTAACTCAGCAGCCTCGTCCTAACCTGAGAAAGACATTGCTGAATCTGGAGTGGCTGGAAGACCGACTGGCACCGGCTGTTTATACAGTGACCAACAGCAATGACAGTGGGGCGGGATCCTTGCGACAGGCCATTATGGAAGCGAATCTCAATTCGGGTGCAGATACGATCATATTCGCTATGGGTTCGGGGTCGCAGACTATTTCCCCATCTTCTGCACTCCCTGCCATCACAGGGCCAGTAACCATCGATGGAACGACGCAACCTGGTTATTCGGGTACCCCAATCATTGAGTTGAATGGAAGTAACGCTGGTGCGGGAGCGAGTGGTTTCTTTATCACTGGCGGAAACACAACGATACGTGGACTCGTGATTAATCGATTCAGCGATAAAGGAATACGAATTGTTTCTCATGGCAATATTATTGTTGGCAATTACATTGGATTAAATGTCGCTGGTGATGCATTACTTAGTAATGGCGCTGAAGCAATCGGCGTTCAAGGTGCAAATAATGTTGTAGGCGGGTGGTCTAGTTCGGATCGAAATGTAATGGCTGGGTCAACCGGTAGTTCCAGCATTGGTATTTATGGTACCTCCGCCATAAATAACGTCGTGATGGGCAACTATGTAGGTACCAATTCTTCAGGCAACGCCATTTTAGGCGCTTTTGGAGACTGCATTAATATCAGCGGAGGGGCTAGAGATAATTTAATAGGCACCAATGGTGATGGGATGAACGATGCCTCCGAACGCAATGTACTTGCCGGTGCGACTTTCATGGGAGTAGCAATTTATGGACCAGGCACCAACAACAATATTGTGGCGGGGAATTACATTGGTACCAATTCAGAAGGCACTGCACCACTAGGTAATCGCTTCGGAGGTGTTGCACTGGGATATGCAGGAGTAGGTGGTCCATCGTTCAACCGTATTGGCACCAACGCCGATGGGATTGCCGATGATGTAGAGCGGAATGTCATCTCGGGAAATCCATACGGTGTCCTTTTTGGATTTGGCGGTGGTAATGGTGTCACAGGAAATACTGTTGCGGGCAATTTCATTGGGACGGATCCTACGGGATCCGTGGCATTGCCCAATACGTTTGATGGCATCGTGCTATTCGATGGGGCCAAAAATAATGTAGTGGGAGGTTTGTCAGCACCTGCTGGAAATGTGATTGCGTTTAATGGCCGCTGGGGCGTTGGGGTTCTTGGAGCCACCACAACCGGCAACACCATTTCTGGCAACAGCATCCATCACAATACCCAGCGCGGAATTGACCTGGGCGGAAATGGGGTAACTCTTAATGATCCAGGTGATTTAGATTCTGGCGCCAATGATTATGTAAACTTCCCTACGTTGTCACGCATTGTTCCTGGTGCCACTACCCATGTACTCGGTCATTATTTTGGTGCAGCCAGCACTACACTGACGCTTGAATTTTTTGCCAATACAACTGCTGATCCTTCAGGCTATGGAGAAGGTGAACGGTTTCTGGGATATACCACAATAACGACTGATTCCAATGGACAAGCATCATACGATGTCGTGTTGCCTTCCATGACCGTTTCAGGAGAAGCCATCTCAGCCACAGCTACAGATTCATCAGGCAATACATCGGAATTTTCGCGAACAGTACTTACGAATCTGGCTCCCGTCGCACAGGCAAATGGTCCTTACTTCGTAGCAGAGGGGAGTGACATCACCCTCTCCAGCACAGGTTCGAGTGATGTGGATGGTTGGATCGTCAGTTATGAGTGGGATTTCGATTACCAAGGAGACCTGTTTGATGTTAATTCTACTGGTGAATCGCCAACTTTTTCGGCCTTGAACCTCGATGGCAATTCATCCCGAACTGTAGCACTACGAGTGACTGATAACCTTGGTACAAGTTTAATAAGCACTGCAACGGTTAACATTACAAATGTTGTTCCAACTGCGACCGTGACAGGTCCTGTGGATGGTACTCCAAGCCAGGCACGAACATTTACATTATCCGCAACAGATCCGGGGATATCCGATTCCACCGCTGGATTCACCTTCCAGATCAATTGGGGAGATGGGGAATTTCAGACGGTACTTCCCACTTCAGGAAATGGTAGTGGTATTACCCTGGACCATAGTTATGCCAATACCGGTACTTATACCGTGACGGTCACTGCGACCGACAAGGATGGTGGAATCAGCAGTGTACATTCACACTCAATCACCATTACAAGTACTGGATTGCAAGACGATCCACTTGATCCGGGTAATAGGCTTCTGGCAATAGGAGGAACGCCTGGCGATGACTTGATTCAAGTTACACCGGGCCCTCATGATACGGTGAGAGTGCTGTTCAATGGGATTGTCGCAGCATCCTACTCCTTGAACAGTGTGCCACCTCTCGGTCGGATTGTGATCTATGGAGGTGCAGGCAACGATAGTTTGCAAGTTGTAAGCAGCATCAACCTCAGTGTTTGGTGTTATGGTGGCACGGGAAATGATCAACTTTATGGTGGTAAAGGGAACGATGTCTTAGTTGGTGGGCCAGGATTGGACCAACTGAATGGTAATCAGGGACGTGATATACTTATCGGAGGAGAAGCATCAGATTCCTTGTTCGGTGGACCGGATGATGATTTGATCATTGGTGGAACGACAGCATACGACACTCTTGACTTAGCGCTTCGACGGATCTGGTCAGAATGGAATTCTACCCGTGGGTATCATATCCGCGTCGCCAATTTGCGAGGCACCGGTAGTGAACCTCAGGCTAATGACGGTTATTTTCTGAAGTCTGATGGACCAGAACAGACAGTCTTCAATGATGGTGCTGGCGATACACTCCGTGGTGATTCCGGTCTTGACTGGTTCTTTGCCAGTTCATCTGGGATCTTGGATATCATTTTAGATTTGATCAGCCAGGAACAGAAAGATGACCCAATTTAGGGTTACCGTAGGAAAGGTGTGCCCCGGTCTTTCAGAGCGGAGAATCATGTTCGCGATTCGACGCACATCGTGGTAGGTAATAGCTAATAATTCTTCGGCAGCGTGCGTATTACCACCGTGCACCGCTTGAAGAATGGCTGTAATCTGATGATCTGACGGAATCTGGCTTCCACTCATGAAAAAATCAAGGCTCCTGAGGGTGGATTGCGCTTATTGTTCATGAGGGGAGATTGTTTCGAAAGCGGATCATACCATCCGGTTAGCCGCGATGGCAAGCCTTTCATCCTATGTAACTAACCAAATCCTTGTTCTTCTGCTGGAAGTGCAATGATTCTTCCGTTTCCGTGTTGTTGAGCATTTCCAGGACGTTATCAATGAAGCACTGCTTTGGGTTTGTATTGAGTTCATTTCTTGCCGCGACTGCCTATACTTCGCTTACCGCACAGGATGTCGGGGCAATCGCCTCAGGCAATTGGTCAAATTCCAGTATCTGGACAACGAATACTGTTCCCGGGGCTGCGAACAATGTCTACATCGGCAGCGCATACCCCGGTGGTTCGATCAACACAGCCACGGTGACTTTGACCCAGAATCACTCTGCTAACAACATTTATCTTGGCAATGGTGCGGGTACCAATGGCACGTTGGACCTTGGCAACTTCGTGCTGACAGCCAATTCACTGAATATTGGGAGCGGAGGAACCGGAAGTGTTACGCGTGGGACTGGGAGTTTTCAGGTTGGTGTTATCAACATTTCGAATGCGAACACAATATTGTCCACCACTAGTGATGTTGTAAATACAAGTATCATACTATCTAGCAACAGTAGCTTGTCGCTGTCGGTATCTCAGGTGCTGACCGGTTACGTTGCTGTGAGTTCAGGAAGTACTCTGACCACGGGCGGCAATATCACTGCGACAGGTGGATATTGGGTTAGTTCAGGGGGAAGCCTGACACTTGGTGGCCATTTAGCTACATCCGGCGATGGCTATAGTAGCAATGGCTACATCGATTTGCGAGATGCCGGCTCGGTTCTGAATGCCCAAGGTCATGATATCACCGGATACGCTCTCCAGATCGGCTGGAACAGCCCAGGTGCTACCTTGCTCAATCGAGGCAACCTAACGCTTGAGCATTTGTATGTTCCTGACCAGGCGTTTCAGTTGAGTGCATCAGACCATGTAGCACATTTTCACTTACGCAACGGTTCCACTAACCTGGGAACGGGCGCTTCCGTGACGGGATTGTACCTGGACAACTCATCGGCAACG